>DATMOQ010000333.1:0-11754 GCA_035568195.1 Gemmatimonadales bacterium | reverse complement strand
ACCGACGTCGATACCCGTCAGCTGACGCGCCACATCCGATCCAAGGGCGCGATGCGCGGCGCCCTCGCCCTCGGAAGTGAACCGACCGACGAAGTCCGCCGGCTGCTCGCCGCGTCTCCCGACATGAATGGGCTCGACCTGGCCTCCCAGGCCACCATCGAAACCCGGTATGAGCAAGGTCCGAAGGATGCCCATCATCACGTGGTGGCGTACGACTTCGGGATGAAGCGGAATATTCTCCGGCTCTTCCTGAAGAACGGATGCCGGGTGACGGTGGTCCCGGCGGCGACCACCGCGGCCCAGGTCCGCGAGCTGAAACCGGACGGCGTCTTTCTCTCCAACGGTCCTGGTGATCCCGCCGCCGTGGGGTACGCCATCGATACCATCCGCACGTTGGCGGACGGGAAGCTTCCGATTTTTGGCATCTGCCTGGGTCACCAACTCCTCGGCCTCGCCCTCGGCGGGGAGACAGTGAAGCTGCCATACGGTCATCGAGGCGGGAACCATCCGGTGCGGGATGTGAAGACCGGACAAGTACTTATCACCTCTCAGAACCATGGATTCGCAGTGAAGGGGGATACGGGGGGGGTACCGGGTGCGAAGTCACTTGAGGTCACGCACCTTAACCTCAACGATGGGACGGTCGAAGGAGTACGTCACCGGGATGCCCCTATTTTCGCGGTCCAGTACCATCCGGAGGCCTCTCCGGGGCCACATGACGCTCAGGGGCACTTCCGTGAGTTCCTCCAAGCTCTTGACAGTCAATAGGTAAGCCCGTAATATGGCCCCCGACTTGGCCACCCTGGGCCCTCAGGGGGAACGGATGACGAAGGCAGATCTCGTCGAGAAGGTCACCGCTCAAATCGCGCGTACCGCCGGTCCCCTGATTTCCAAAAAGGACTGTGCACGCGTGGTGGATTCCTTTTTGGATGCGGTTAAGGCGGCGCTATCTGAGCAGCACAACATAGAGATACGCGGTTTTGGCACCTTCAAAATCCGTCAACGGAAGACGCGGATGGCCCGCAACCCGCGGACCGGTGATCCGGTGGAAGTCGCCGCCCGTCCGGTGCCTGTCTTCAAGCCCAGCAAGGAGTTGCGTGCGATGGTGGCGGACGCGAGCGGCCAACAGGTCGTCTCCTAAACCCCACTCATCGCATCACTGAAACCCGCGGCCCTGACTAAGCGTCGGGGCCGCATTGTTTTAAGTCCTTTTCCTACCGCCGCCCAGAGCCCGGAGTCATAAACAGTGCGCCACCTCCTGTTCGTGTTCGCCGCTTTTCCGCTCGCGGCCCAATCCGTGCAATACCAGGTCTCGGTCCCCGATCCCGCCAGCCGGCTGTTCCACGTCGACGCCACGTTCCCCGCGTCAGGCCTCGATACGCTCTACGTGTCGTTGCCCGCGTGGAGTCCGGGGAATTACGCCATTCAGAATTACTCCCGTTTCGTTCGCCACTTCGGCGCGCGCGACGGGTCGGGGCGGGCGCTCTTCTGGGACCGCGCCGACAAAGACACGTGGCGAGTGCCGACCGGTGGTGCCGCCGCGATCACCGTCTCCTTCGACGAGCTGGCGGACACGCTGGATCTCTCGATGGCGCGCATTCACGGGGACCTGGCCCAATTCCTCGGCACCAACCTGTTTCTCTATCAACCGGGGCACCTTGATCGTCCAGCCGAAGTTCGCTTCGCCCTGCCGGCGGGCTGGCGCGTGACCACCGCGCTCAAGACCGGCGCGAACGGGACCTACCTTGCCCCCGACTATCATGTGCTCGCGGATGCCGAGACGTTCTTGGGCCGGTTCAGCGTCGACTCACTTCAGGTGTCGGGCAAGTGGATCCGCATCGCGGTGTGGCCTGCCGCCGATTACACGCCCGCCGTCGCCGCCACCATGCGCGCCTCGGTCTCCAAGATGGCCGAAGTGCAGGACCGTCTCATGGGCGGCCCCCCGTACGACGTCTACACCATCTTTTTCGACGTCGTGCGGGACACGATCAACTGGGCCGGCGGCCTGGAGCATCTCAACAGCCAGTTCGATGTGATGCCGGCGGGTCCCGGCTTTGCGGACGCCGGCGGCACGCTCGGGGGCTTCATGAATCCCCTGATGGCCCACGAGTTTTTCCATCTGTGGAACGTCAAGCGGATCCGCCCCGCCGAGATGTGGCCCTACGAATACCGGGACGAGCAATACACCCCGCTGCTCTGGTGGTCCGAGGGCGTGACCGACTACTACGCCGATCTCACCAATTGGCGGGCCGGCATCTTCTCCGATGCGGACTTCATCGACCACGTCCACCAGAACATCGACCAGGTGAACACGGCGCCGGAGCCCTGGAGTGAAGAGGATGGCTCGGTCGCGACGTGGATCAACGAGGTCTACGTCAACAGCTCCCAGCTCTATTATCCCAAGGGCTCCCTCACGGGGCTTCTACTCGACATCTCCATCCGGGACGCGACCGATAACGCCCACAGCCTGGACGACGTGATGCGCACGCTGTTCACGCGCTACTACCAGGCGGGGAAGGGGTTCACCACCGGCCAGCTTCTCGACCTGCTGCGCGAGAATGGGATGCCCGAGGTCCAGTCGTTCTACCAGCACTACATCAACGGGCGGGACTCGCTGCCCTACGCCGCCGTCTTCGCGAAAGCGGGGCTCGAGTACGCCGTCAGTCACACCACGAGCCCCACCCTCGGCATCCAGACCTCCGGCAACCTCAGTGTGCTGACCGCGGTCCTGCCGGGGTCGCCGGCCGACGCCGCGGGATTGCAGGCCGGGGACACGCTGCGTCGAATAGGTGACATCACCATCGACCCGACCGTGGACTTCGGCCCCGAGTTCCGGGCGCGCTACCACGGAAAGGCGGGCGCCCCGCTCGACATCGTGATCCATCGCGCCGGCCGGGAGCAGACGCTGCACACCACGGTGCGGGAGCGGCCGGTGGAGGCCCTGACGCTCGGGAAGGTGCCTTCACCCAACCCGAAGCAAGCCCGCATCTGGCACGGACTCGCGACGGGTACCACAGGCCGGTAGAACCCGGTAGGTTCTCCCGGATGAAGGGAACCCCGGGCGGGACGGTGACCGTGAGAGTGCGATTCTTCGCGCGCTACGCCGAGCTGGCGGGGCGCGCTGAGGGCACCCTCACCGTACCCCTGCCGGCCACCGTGTCGGACGTGGTCGACCGGGCCCGGCACGAGTGGCCCGGCGCGTCGGCCCTCCCGCCCGAGCCCCTAGCCGCCGTGAACCTCCGCCACGTCCGCCTCGATGCATCGGTCTCCGATGGCGACGAAGTGGCCTTACTGCCGCCCCTGGCAGGTGGGTGATGACGCACCTCACCACCGCGCCCCTCTTGCTCGAGCCGCTCCTGGCCGAGGTGACCGCCCCGCATTGCGGCGGTACCTGCATCTTCCTGGGCACCGTCCGGGACGGTCCGGAGGATGGCGGTGTGACGGGGATCGAGTACTCGGCGTATGACGTCATGGCCGACGCCGAGCTCGAGCGGATCGTGACCGAGACCAGGCGGCAGTGGCCCGGCGCCCGGATTGCCGTACGGCACCGGCTGGGCCTGGTGCCGGCGGAAGAGGCGAGCATCGCCATCGCTGTCGCCACCCCGCACCGGGCCGACGCCTTCGCGGCCTGCCGGCACGTGATCGAGGAGGTCAAACAGCGGTTGCCGATCTGGAAAAAGGAGCTGCGCGCGGACGGCACGGCCACCTGGGTGGACCCCTCGGGGCATCCGTCGATGGTGGGCCCGCAGTGACCCTCCCGCTGCTCGACCGGCATCGCCGGCCCCTCGGAAGCCTCCGAATCTCGGTCACCGACCGCTGCAACATGCGGTGCCGGTACTGCATGCCGGAGGACGAGTACGTGTGGCTGCCGCGGGAGTCGATCCTCACGTTCGAGGAGATCGCCCGTCTGGCCGGCGTGTTCGCGGGTCTAGGCGTCACCAAGATCCGGCTGACGGGGGGCGAGCCCCTCCTGCGCCACGGACTTCCCGACCTGATCCGACTGCTCAAGCGCGACACGCGATTGCGTGACATGGCCCTCACCACGAACGGCCTTCTGCTGGCCCGCCTCGCGGCCGACCTGCGCGCGGCGGGCCTCGACCGGGTCACGGTGAGTCTCGACACTTTGCGTCCGGAGCGCATGGAGGCGTTCGCCCGCTCGGATCGTCACGATTCGGTCCTGCAAGGCATCGATGCCGTTCAGCTCGCCGGTTTCCCGACGCTGAAGGTCAACACCGTGGTCATCCGGGGATTCAACGAGGATGAGGTGGCCGACCTGGTAGCGTTCGGGCGCCAGCGCGCCATCGAGGTCCGGTTCATCGAGTACATGGACGTCGGCGGCGCCACACGGTGGTCGGCGGGGCAGGTGGTGTCGCGCGAGGAGATTCTCGAGCGGGTCGCCCAGCGCTTCGGCGCCCCGGTTCCCGATCCCGACCTCGCCAATCCATCGGCGCCCGCCGAGCAGTACAGGCTGGCCGATGGCACGCGGTTCGGGGTGATCGCGTCGACCACTGCGCCCTTCTGCGGCTCGTGTGACCGGAGCCGGCTCACCGCGGACGGCACCTGGTTGCTCTGCCTGTACGCTGAGCAGGGCATCGACCTCCGGGAGGCCCTCCGCCGCGGGGCGGATGACGCCGAGCTGACCGCGCTGGTGCGGGACGCCTGGGGCGGCCGGGCCGACCGCGGTGCCGAAGATCGCCTCCGGATCACGCACCGGGCGCCCCTGGTGGCCGCCGACGTCCTGCGCGCCGATCCGCACCGGGAGATGCACACGCGGGGGGGGTAAGCGCTTCGCGTCGAAACGACTTCCCTCCCGCGCCAGGACCGATTACGATGCTCGGCGACTCTACCTTCTCCTCCAAATCCCTATGCCCCTGCTCGCCCTGCAAAACGTCGCCAAGCGGTTTGACGGCGTCACCGCCGTCGATGACGTCTCCTTCACCATCGACCGCGGAGAGGTCGTGGGCTTCCTCGGCCCCAACGGCGCCGGCAAGTCCACCACCATGCGCATGATCACCCAGTTTCTCGAGCCCGACGCCGGCGCCATCGCGCTGGATGGCGCGCCCCTCGCGGCAGACGCGCGCGCCTCCAAGCGCCGCATCGGCTACCTGCCCGAGAGCAACCCGTTGTACGGCGACATGCTGGTCTCCGACTACCTGGCCTTCATCGCCGATCTCCGGGAGATCGCCGGCGCCGACCGCAGCCGCGCGCTGGACGAAGCGGTGGCCTCGACCGGCCTGGAGCCGGTGTTCTATCGCCCCATCGGCGAGCTCTCCAAAGGATTTCGCCAGCGCACCGGGCTGGCGCAGGCCATCCTCCACAAGCCCGACCTCCTGGTCCTCGACGAGCCCACCGAAGGCCTGGATCCCAATCAGCGGGTGGAGATCCGCCATCTCATCGCCGCCCTCGGCCGGGATCGGACCGTATTGCTCTCGACCCACGTGCTCTCCGAGGTCCGGCAGAGTTGCTCGCGGCTCCTGATCATCAACCAGGGTCGGATCGTCGCGGACGGGGGTGTGGACGCGCTCTTACAGCGCGCCGAGGGCGCGGTGCAGATCACAGTCGAGGCGACCGGGGCGGGCGTGCCGGAGAAGCTCGGCGCGTTGCCCGGCGTCACCCGCGTCGAGCCCTCGGGGAGCCCCGAAGGACGCACCCGCGTCACGCTCTCCACCAATGCGGACCACGATCTCCGCCCCGACATCTTCACGCTCGCCACGCGCGAGCGGTGGACCCTCTACGAGCTGCATCAGGAGCAGGGAAGCCTGGAAGGCCTGTTCCGGGAGCTGACGGCAACTCCCGCGGCCGGGAGCGACGCATGAGCCCCATCCGAGCCATCGCGAGGCGCGAGCTGCGCGCGCTCTTCGACCAGCCCACCGCCTACATCCTGCTGGTGGTGTTCCTGGGCGTGAACGACTTCCTCTGCTTCCGTCAGATCGAGCTGTACGGTGCCGCGTCTCTACGACCCATGCTCGACCTCTTGCCCTGGCTGCTGCTCTTCCTCATCCCCGCCGTCACCATGCGCGCGCTGGCGGAAGACACGCGCTCCGGGGTCGTCGAAGTGGTGCTGGCCCAGCCCATCACGGAGCTGGAGTTCTTGATCGGGAAATACCTCGGTACGGTCCTCTTCATCTGGATCGCCCTCGCCGCGACCCTGACTCTTCCGCTCGGCCTCGCCCTCGGCGCCCGGATCGACGTGGGCGTGCTGGTCTCCCAATACGTCGGGGCCGCCCTGCTCGCCGCCGGGCTCGCGGGCGTGGGTCTCTGGTCCTCCAGTGTGACCAGGAACCAGGTGACCGCGTTCATCCTGGGCGTGGTCGTGATGTTCGCCCTGGTCCTGGTGGGAGTCGACCCCCTGCTGGTTGGACTGCCGGCCGCACTGGGGGACATCGTGGCGTCCCTCGGCGTCCTGCCGCACTTCCAGCAGATCGCCCGCGGACTCATCGACCTCCGGGACGCGATCTACTTCGTGACCCTCGCCGCCGTCTTCCTCGCACTCGCGTACCTCGGGTTGGTGCGCCGCAAGCTCGCACCCGCGGGGGCCGAGCTCTCCCGCCTGCGCCTCGGCACCGCGCTGGCCATTGCCGGGCTGGTGGTGGTCAACCTGTTCGGGCGGCACATCGGCGGCCGGCTCGATCTCACCCCCGGCGGCCAGTACAGTCTCTCCCGGGCCACCAAGGACATGCTGCGGCAGCTGCCGGACCTCGTCACCATCAAACTCGTCGCATCGACCTCGCTGCCGCCCGAAGTCGCCTTCCTCCGGCGGGACGTCGACGATCTCCTGGGCGACTATCGGTCGGCCGGCCGGGGCAAGGTACGGGTCGTGGTGCTGGATCCCACGCACGACAGCGCGGCGGCCCGGCAGGCTCAGTCCCTCCAGATTCCTCCGGTGCAGTTCAACGTCGTGGGGCAGGGGTCGCTGCAGGTGAAGGAAGGGTATCTGGGCCTGGCGGTGCAGTTCGCGAACGGTACCCGGCAGATCCCGTTCATCCGGAAGTCGGATGATCTCGAGTACCGGCTCACATCGTTCATACGCGAGCTGACCCGCACGTCCCGCCCGACCTTGGGCTGGATCCAGGCCGCTCCCAACGCGCAAACGCCGACGGGGAACGCGACGTTCGACGTCCTCCGCGAAGCGCTGGGCCGGAGCTACGACATCCGGGACTTCACGCTGGCCGGCGATACGGCGCTCCCCGCGTCCTTGAACGTTCTGGTGCTCACGGGAACTGCCGACACTCTGCCGCCGGCCCAGCTGGACCCGCTGACGCGGTTCCGCGCTCGGGGCGGCAACGTGCTGGTGATGGCGGGCGGCATGGTGCGGGCGCCGCAGGGGCAGATGGCGATGGGCCGTCGGGTCGGATTCAACGCGCTGACGCGCCCGCTGGGCGTGGCCATTCGCTCCGACATGGTCTATGACATCATGGCCAACGCGCAGGTAGGGCTGCCCAGCCAGTTCGGGCAGATCGTCCTGCCGTACCCGCTCTGGCCGCGCGGCCTCTCGACCAAGAAGTCCGTCATCAATGCCGAGCTGCCGAGCGTGCTGTTCCCCTGGACCAGCTCCATCGACACTACGGGGGCCGCGGCGGGGACCGTCACTCCGCTCTTCGTGACCTCGCGCCAGGCCGGGCTCCAAGGCCCGGACGTGCTCCTGTCTCCACAGCAGCAGTTCCCGTCCACCAACACCGCGTCACGGATCCTGGCGGTGCAAGTGCAGCCCAAGACCGGGGGACGCCTGGTGGTGGTGGGAAACGGCGACTTTGCCGGCGATCACTTCGCCCAGAACTCGCCGGAGAACCTGAACTTCGCGTTGAACGCGGTGGATTGGCTGGCGCAGGATGAGGCCTTGATCAGCATCCGCTCCAAGGACCGGTCCCCGCCTCCGCTCTCATTTTCGGGCCCGACCATCCGCGGCCTGGTGAAGTACGGCAACATCGTCGGCGTACCGCTCCTGGTGGCGCTCTTCGGCGCGCTGCGCCTGGCGCGCCGGCGGGCCCGCACCCGCCAGCCGTACCGGCCGCTCGCGGCGAGCGCCGCATGAATGCCCTCCAGCTGCGTCGTCTCGCGCTGGTGGTGGGAGCCCTGCTCGTGCTGTGGGGGCTCTCCACGCTCCTCGGTCACGGCTCTGATCGGGTGACCGGATCGCTGGCGCTGCCCCGTCTCCCCACTACTACCACCGACACGTTCACCGTCGCGCACGGCGCCGACACCGTCCGTCTGGTCCAGGTATCGGCCGGCGTGTGGACCGCCAACGGCCACCCTGCGACTCCCGGATCGGGCTCCGACCTCCTGCGCGCCCTGGGGGACAGCGCGACCCCCGAGGTCGCCGCGCTGAACCGGTCGTCCTTCGGTCGCATGGGGGTCGACAGCGCGGCCTTTGTCCTGCGTGTCGGTCCCGCCGCGCACCCCCGCTTTACGTTGCTGGTGGGCGCTCAGGCTGAAGAGTACGGCAGCGGGTATGTGCGGCTGGCGCAGTCCGACACCGTCTACCTGTGGCGCGGCAACCTGCCGTCGCTGGTCCGCCGGCCTGCCGACGTCTGGCGCGATCATCATATCGTCTCGATTCCGGCGGACAGCATCCAGAGCATCGCCGTCACGCAGCACGGAAAGCACTATGCGGTCCGGCGCAGCGCGCTGGGGTGGACCGTGGGGGGCGCACCCGCAGATACGATGAAGGTCAAGGTCCTCCTGGCCCAGTTCGCGAACCTCTCGGCGCAGGGTTTTGGCGGCGACCGCACGGGGGACTCGCTGGCCCACGCGAAGAAGCGGGTGCAGCGCACCGTGACGGTGCAGGGAAAGGGCGCGACGCCGCTGTTGGCGCTCACGCTCGACTCCGCGGCGGGCTCGTTCTGGGGCACCCGGACCGGAGACCCGACGGTCTATCGCCTGGACAACTGGCAGGTCATTCAGCTCACCCCGGCCGGCGACAGTCTCCGCACCCGCCACTAGTCGCCTCGTGTTAGCTTTTTCGCGCACTCATTCCAGGGACCACACGCGATGCTGAACAAGATCACGGTCGTCGGTGCGGGGAACGTCGGTGCCACGACGGCCCAGCGCCTGGCCGAGAAGGAGCTGGCACGCACCGTCGTCCTGGTGGACGTGGTCGAGGGCGTGCCGCAGGGGAAGGGTCTCGATCAGTGGGAGTCCGCTCCCATCGAGGGCTTCGACACCCGGGTCATCGGCGCGAACGACTACGCGCCGGCGCAGGGGAGCGAGATCTTCGTCGTCACCGCGGGCATCGCCCGCAAGCCGGGCATGAGCCGGGACGACCTGGTGCGCACCAACGCGGACATCGTGAAAGCCGTGTCTACGGAAATCAAGAAGGCGTCGCCGCAGGCGCTGGTGGTGGTGATCTCCAATCCGCTCGACGTCATGTGCTGGGTGGCGAAGCAGGTGACCGGCTTCCCGCGGGAGCGCGTCATTGGAATGGCGGGTGTGCTCGATACCGCGCGCTACCGCGCCTTCCTGGCCGAAGCCCTGGACGTGTCGGTGAAAGACATCCAGGCGATGGTCCTGGGCGGGCACGGCGACACGATGGTACCCCTCATCTCCTGCACCACGGTCTCCGGCATCCCGGTGACCCAGCTCCTGGCGAAGGACAAGCTCGACGCGATCGTCACCCGCACCCGGAACGGCGGCGCGGAGATCGTGCAGTACTTGAAGACCGGCTCCGCCTACTACGCACCCTCCGCGGCGGCTGCCGAAATGGTCGAAGCGATCGTCAAGGACCAGAAGCGGGTCCTCCCGTGCTCGGCCTGGCTCGAAGGGGAGTACGGCCTCAAGGGGATGTATTCGGGTGTGCCGTGCAAGATCGGTCGGAAGGGCCTGGAGCAGATTCTCCAGATCGAATTGTCCGCCAACGAAAAGGCCGACCTCGCGAAGTCGGCCCAGTCGGTGCTCGATACCATGAAGGCGGTGACGCTCTAAGCCGCTCCCGTCCACCCCGCGCCTTCCGGTGGAGGCGCGAGGGTGGCCTTCAGGTAGTCCCGGTTCAGCCGGGCGATGAAGTCCACGCTGATTCCCTTGGGACAGGCCGCCATGCACTCGCCGTGATTGGTGCAGGCGCCGAACCCCTCCGCGTCCATCGCATCCACCATCTTCACCACTCGCGCGTACCGCTCCGGCTGGCCCTGCGGCAGGAGCCCCAGATGACTCACCTTGGCCGCCACGAACAGCGTCGCCGAGGCGTTGGGGCAGGCGGCCACGCAGGCCCCGCAGCCGATGCATTGCGCCGCGTCCATCGCGAGGTCGGCGTCCCGCTTGGGGACCAGGACGGCGTTGGCTTCCGGCGCGCTGCCGGTCCGTGCCGTGATGTACCCGCCCGCCTGGATCACCCGGTCGAACGCGCTCCGGTCGACCACCAGGTCCTTCAGGACCGGAAAGGCCCGGGCGCGCCAGGGCTCGACCCAGATCTCCTGGCCATCCGTGAAGCTCCGGAGGTGCAGCTGACAGGCGGTGGTGTGCCGCTGGGGCCCGTGGGGGCGCCCGTTAATCACCACGCCGCAGCTTCCGCAGATCCCCTCCCGGCAGTCGTGATCGAACGCGATCGGCTCTTCCCGCTTGGCCACGAGGGACTCGTTGATCGAGTCCAAGAGCTCGAGGAACGAGATGTCCGGGGACGCGTCGGCCACGTCATAACGGACGAATCCGCCCTCCGCCCCGGGGCCCTTCTGGCGCCACACGTGGAGGACCAGGTTCACTTGTAGCTCCGCTGGGCGAGATGGACGTGCTCGAACTCCAGGGGCTCCTTGGAGAGCTTGGGGGGTGCGCCGACGCCGGCGAATTCCCAGGCCGCGGCATAGGAGAAGCGGGCATCATCCCGCTTCGCTTCGCCGTCCGGCGTCTGGTACTCTTCGCGGAAGTGCCCGCCGCACGACTCCTCGCGATGCAGGGCGTCCTCGCACATCAGCTCGGCGAACTCCAGGAAATCCGCCACGCGTCCCGCTTTTTCGAGAGACTGGTTCAGGTCCTCTCCCGACCCGGCGACGAAGACGTCCTTCCAGAACCGCTCACGCATGCCCCGGACCTGATCGATGGCGGACTCGAGGCCGGTCCGGTTGCGGGACATCCCGCACTGATTCCACATCAGGCGTCCCAGCTCCCGGTGGAACGTATCCACGCTCTTGGAGCCGTTCACGCCCAGGAGTTTCTTGATCTTCTGGGCCACCTCAGCCTCGACCTTCTTCACTTCCGGGTCGGACGCGCTCACGGGAGGGAGTTTGGCCTGCGCCAGATAGTTCCCGATCGTGTAGGGGAGAATGAAGTAGCCGTCCGCCAGCCCCTGCATCAGCGCGCTCGCGCCCAGCCGGTTGGCGCCATGGTCGGAGAAGTTGGCTTCACCGATCACGTGGAGGCCCGGCACGGTGCTCATGAGATTGTAGTCCACCCAGAGGCCGCCCATGGTGTAGTGCGGGGCGGGGTAGATCCGCATCGGCACGCGATAAGGATCGTCGCCGGTGATCCGCTGATACATCTCGAACAGATTTCCGTACCGCTCCGCCACGCCCGCGGCACCCAACCGGCCGACGGCGTCCCGGAAGTCGAGGTACACCGAGTGCCCGCCTCCCACACCCAGGCCCTCGTCACACACATCCTTGGCCCGGCGGCTCGCGACGTCCCGCGGGACCAGATTCCCAAAGCTCGGATACAGACGCTCGAGGTAGTAGTCCCGCTCGGCGTCCGGAATCTGGTCCGGCGCCCGCCCGTCGCCCTTGGCGCGGGGGACCCACACCCGCCCGTCGTTCCGCAGCGACTCGCTCATCA
>DATMOQ010000332.1:0-3419 GCA_035568195.1 Gemmatimonadales bacterium | reverse complement strand
GAAGGGGAGCGCTTCATCGCCGGCGGCGTGGAGAGCATGACCCGGGCTCCGACCGTGATGCTCAAGTCGTCCGAGCCGTGGAGCCGGAAGGCGCCGGAGATCGCCGACACCACGGTCGGCTGGCGCTTCATCAATCCCCGGCTCAAACCCGACTGGACCATCTCCCTCGGCGAAACGGCTGAGAAAGTGGCGGAGCAATACCGGATCACGCGCGCCGAGCAGGATGCGTTCGCCGCGGAGAGCCAGCGGCGGGCCGAGGCGGCCCAGAAGGCCTGCGTGTTCACGGATGAGCTGGTGCCGGTGCCCCTGCCGGACGGGTCGTCGTTCTCCAAAGACGAGTACCCGCGCGCGGGCACGACGGTCGAAAAGCTGGCGACCTTGAAGCCCGCATTCAAGAAGAACGGGACCGTCACCGCCGGATCGTCGAGCGGGATCAATGACGGCGCGGCTGCGGTGTTCGTCACGTCCACACCAACAAATCCGCTGGCGCGCATCGTGGCGACGGCCGTGGCGGGTGTCGACCCGAGCGTGATGGGGTTGGGACCCATCCCCGCGACCCGGAAGGCCCTGGCTCGGGCCGGCCTCACCGCAAAGCAGCTCGACCTCGTGGAGCTGAACGAAGCGTTCGCGTCTCAGGCCATCGCCTGCATCCGCGATCTGTCCCTCGATCCCGCCAAGGTCAACATCTACGGCGGAGGCATCGCGCTCGGCCACCCCCTGGGGTGCACCGGCGCCAAGATCCTGGCGACGCTCGCGCACGCGCTGAAGCGCACCGGCGGCCGGTACGGCCTGGTGACGATGTGCATCGGCGTGGGCCAGGGCATCGCCGTCATTGTGGAGCGGGTCTGATGGCGGCCTTCGACAAGGTGCTGGTGGAGATCAGCACCGGCGTCGCGACCATCATGCTGCACCGCCCCGAGAAGCTGAACGCTCTGGACCTGGAGCTGTGCCAGGACCTGATCGCGGCACTCGAAACCGTGAGCACCAGCGAGCAGGTGCGCGTGATCGTGCTCACGGGGGCGGGTCGCGGATTCTGTGCCGGGGCCGACCTGAACGTCCTGGGGCCACAGGGTAATGAGCTGGTCGAGGCCGGGGTCCGCATCGCCCGACTGATCCGGGAAGCCCGTCAGCCCGTGATCGCCGCGGTGAACGGGGCCGCGGCGGGTGGCGGGGCCAACCTGGCCCTCGCGTGCGATTACCGGATCGCCTCGGACCAGGCAAAGATCGGCCAGGTGTTCCACAAGCTGGGCCTGGGCATCGATTGGGGCGGGAGCTTCTTCCTGCCCCGCGCGGTGGGCACGGCGCGGGCTCTGGAGCTGGTCTGGAGCGCCCGGATGGTGCCGGCCTCAGAAGCCCTGACCTTGGGGCTCTTTCAGGAAGTAGTCTCCGCCGAGTCGCTGATGGCCCGGGCGCGGGAGCTGGCGCTGGTCTGGGCCGGGTACCCCGTGGACGCGGTCCGGCGCACCAAGGTGGGGTTGTACGCGAGCGAGGGGCGCACCCTGCCCCAGATGCTCGAATGGGAAATGGCGCAGCAGCGGGAGCTGTTCGTTTCGGCGGACGCGCGCGAGCGCATCGCCCGGTCACTCTAGGAGGAATCGGCTGATGGTTCGGAAGATCGGCAACTTTGACGACTGGAAGGATTACTTCCGGTATTGGCAGGACTCCATCGGCCTGCCCCAGGGTGACCTGCGCAACTTCACCTTCGACGCCAAGTTCGGCGACCCCGAGGTGCCGCACATCGAGTTCGGGCATTACCGGGGCCAGCGCAAATGGCCGACGGTGATGCATATCCCCGATCAGCGGATCCGGGACGCCCTGCTCAACCTCATCGTCTATCAGGGTGACACCGAGTTCGCGTCCGTGGAGCAGCAACGGAACTTGATCCACCACCCGCCCTCGGACTACGACCTGCTGTCGCTGATGCGCGTGATGACGGAGGAGATGCGGCACGGCTGGCAGATGTCCTACCTGCTCTGCACCCACTTCGGCGACGAGGGCCGGCGCGAAGCGGCCAAGCTCCTCGAGCGCCGGGCCGACGAAGGCGAGCGGCTGCTGGGCTCGTTCAACGAGATCGTGAACAACTGGCTCGACTTCTTCACCTACACCCAGTTCATCGACCGCGACGGCAAGTTCCAGCTCAAGATGCTCTCCTACTCTGCCTTCGACCCCCTCTCCCGTTCCATGGGGCCCATGCTGAAAGAGGAGTCCTTCCATCTCGGCACCGGCAACAACGGCCTCCTGCGGATCGTAAAGGCCGGGAAGATGCCTCCCGAGGTGATCCAGCGCTTCTTCTATAAGTGGATTCCGACGGCCTTCGACCTCTTCGGCACCGACCACTCGTCGTCGGCGCACTGGGCCTACGTCTGGGGATTGAAGGGCCGCTACGACGAGCGCGAGCACCAGGCCGAGCCCGACAAGGCGAAGCTCAACGAGCTGTCGCGCGAGCTGTATCGCCAGGAGATTGCGAAGCTGGTGGAGCGGCTCAACATGTTCATCCCGGAGCGGGAGCGGCAGATCAAGGTGCCCTCCCTCAAGTTCAACCGGCGGATCGGGATGTACGCCCGCCAGTACTGGACCGTGGACGGCGACCCGATCGACGCCGAGAAGTACCAGGCGTATCTCGAGTCGGTGCTGCCGCGGATGGAGGACATCCAGTTCGTGAAGGACCTCGAGAAGGAGAAGGACTGGATCGAGCCCAAGAAGGCCGACTCCCTGGCGTGAGCCGCCCTCTCGTCATCGCGCACCGCGGCGCGTCCGGAGTGGAGTACGAGAACTCCGTCGCCGCGTTCAAGAAGGCCGGGGAGCTGGGAGCGGACGGCATTGAGCTGGACATCCATGCCACCACCGACGGCGAGCTGATCGTCCATCACGATCCCGCCATCGGCGGCACGGTGATCGCCCGCTCCACCGCCGCCGCCATCGCCAAGCTCAGGCTCCCCAACGGCGAAGCCGTCCCCACACTGGCGCAGGCATTCGTGGCCGCGGGGCCCAAGCTGCGGGTGTACGTGGAAGTGAAGACCCTGCCCCCGCAGTGGGACGGGAAGCTCTTCGGGGCCCTGGACGCCGGCCCCAATCCCGGCGGCTACGCCGTGCACGCCTTCGACCACCGCATCATCCAGCGCCTCCGCCGCCAGCGCCCCAAGCTGTCCGCCGGCGTGCTGTCCGCCTCCTACCTGGACGACAACGTGGCGCAGGTCCGCGCCGCCGGCGCGCAAGTGCTCTGGCAGGATCAGGCCATGATCGACGCGGCTCTGGTGGAGGAGGTACAGGACGCCGGGTACGGGGTCATCGCGTGGACGCCGAACGAGATCTCGGATCTTTCCCGCCTCGCCTCCCAGGGCGTGAACGGGCTCTGCACCAACTACCCTGATCGTGGCCGGCGCGTGGTGGACGCGATCGCGTGACGGCACCCGATACTT
>DATMOQ010000331.1:0-2384 GCA_035568195.1 Gemmatimonadales bacterium | reverse complement strand
ATCTGCTGCTGGTCCAGGACACAACGCTGGCCGAGATCGCCGGCCGAGTGGGCTATTCATCGGTGTATTCGTTCGCGACGGCATTCCATCGACACCACGGAGAGCCTCCGGGCCGTTGGCGCCAGCGAGAGGCGCTGGGCATGCTCGCCGCCGTCCCAGGTCACGACTGACCGCCTCCGCTTCCGGCTCAAAATCAAGATCTTTCTGCCGAACGGCGGCTAGTACCTCGTCGAGCTTGCCTCGCAGGCGGCGCCGAGCCGGGGAACGGGGTCCTGCTGGTCAAAGAACGCGATGCCTGGGTATCCGCCGCATGACTGCACATCGCGGACACCCATCGCGCGGTCAGCGCGGCGATACTGCCGGTCCTGCCTGCCGGGGAAAGAGCCGCGTAGCTCCGGCACGGCAAGAGTGCAGTCACGTGACGGATACCCCTGGTACCCGTCCCGCAGGGACGCTGACGTCATGACTCAATTCACGCACGACACGGCCCCCACCCAGTACGCCGAGGGCGGCGGGATACGCTTCGCCTACCGCCGTCTCGGGATCCCCGACCGTCCTCCGCTGGTGTTCTTCCAGCACTTCATGGGCACCCTGGATGACCACGACCCGGCCCTCAGCGACGCCTTCGCCGCCGACCGCGAGGTCATCTTGTTCAACAACGCCGGGGTGGCTTCCTCCAGCGGGACCGTGCCCGGCACCATCGAGGCGATGGCCCGCGACGCGATCACCTTCACCGATGCGCTCGGGCTGAACACCATCGACGTTGTCGGCCACTCGATGGGCGGCCTGGTCGCCCAGGAGGTCGCCCTGGCCCGCCCGGAGCTGGTACGCCGCCTGGTGCTGGTCGGCACCGGGCCGCGCGGCGGCGAGGGTATCGGCGCACTACCAGCCTGGGTCGCAGAGCTGTTCACCAGGAAGTACGAACGGCAGGAAGACATGTGGTTGCCGATCCTGTTCTCCCCGACCCAGACCAGTCAGGACGCCGGACGTGCATACGTCAAGCGGATCGTCGCCCGCGCCGACCGCGACGCCCCCGTGTCCGACCAGTCCATCACCGCCCAGGGCGCCGCGCTCGCGGCGTACGGCGCCGCCAAGGATCCCAGCTACGCCCACCTCAAGGGCCTGAAGCTTCCCGTCCTGGTCGTCAACGGCAGCGACGACATCGTGGTCCCGACGATCAACTCCTACATCCTGCAGCAGTTCCTGCCTGACGCCGAGCTCATCCTGTACCCGGACGCCAACCACGGCGCTCATTTCCAGTACCCCGAACTGTTCGTCCGCCACGCGCGCATCTTCCTCGACGATTAGCTCGCTCCGGACCTTACATACTCGACGCGTTCCACAGTGCCGACGAGCCGCGAAACGATACGACACGCATCCTTAGCCATCGCGCACCGCCGCAAAACGGCGCCCAGCGCTTACCGAATCCGGCTCGCTCTACCTGATCCGGAGCCGGACCGAACTCGAGAGCCTTCGCGGTATTCAGCCTGAAACATACTTTTACGACACGCCAATCCGAAGGAAAGTGGAGGACCACAATGGCAAGCCAAGCCACGATCACGGCGAACAAGGAGTTCGTGCGAGAATTCATTGACCGGGTATTCAACGAGCACAATGCGAAGGCTACCGGGGATTATTTCAGCCCTGATGTGCGGTGGCACGGAGGGACCCTGGGAACGATCGAGGGATCCGATGCCATGACCGACTTTTACGAGGCCTTGTTCACAGCGTTGCCGGACCTGCACGCCACCACGCTAGATGTCGTCGCCGACGAGGACACGGTCTGGTGCCGCTTCATTGTCGAAGGAACCAACGAAAGCAGCCTATTCGGCTTCCCAGCAACGGGGAAAACGGTCAGGTGGGACGAGATCGACACCTATCGCGTAGCGAACGGGAAGATCACCGAGGAGTGGTCTTCCCCCGATGTTACAAGCATTCTCTACAAGATCGGGGCTTACACGCCTCCGTGGATCTCCTGATCCATTCCACGGGAAGGCCCCCCAATTTGCCAGCACGCCGAAGGGAGCCGGCCGCGCGCGACGGCGCGGACTGATCCTGCCGCTCCCCGCCTCGGTCATCGTATTCGTAAACGGGCGAGTCCGCCCGACCCGCCCTGGGGCGCCGGCTGGCTCGCCACCTTGATCCGGGCGCTGCGTCTCGATGACGACCAGCAGAGGTACCGGAGCACTATGAGTGGTGTCCGACGACGCGGGTGAGATCGACCCGGGACCTGATGTCCAGCTTGTCGAAGACGTGACGAAGGTGGGTGTTCACGGTGTGGGGTGAGACGAACAACCGGTCGGCGATCCCCCGGTTGGTGCAGCCCGCGGCGGCGAGGCGCGCCACCTGAAGCTCGGCGCCGGTGAGCGACTCCCATCCCAGTT
>DATMOQ010000330.1:0-2852 GCA_035568195.1 Gemmatimonadales bacterium | reverse complement strand
CGGCCCAGCCGGGGACGTCGAACGCGATCGTCGTGGCGCGCGGCGTCTCCGCGACCACGCCGGTCACGTCCGCGGGCTGCCAGGTCAATCGCCCCAGTACCGTTGTTCCCTCCACGGATCTCCGTAGTTGTGGTACCCGTTGGTCTCCCAGAAGCCGGGCTCGTCGGCCGCCGTCAGCCGCAGCCCCCGCACCCACTTCGCGCTCTTCCAGAAGTACAGGTGGGGCACCAGCATCCGCACCGGGCCGCCGTGCACAGGCTGCAGCGGCTCACCGTCGTAGCTGAACGCGACCCACGCCTTCCCTCCGGTGAGGTCTTCGAGCGGCACGTTCGTCGTGTATCCCCCGTCGCTGAACGCGACCGTGTACTCGGCTGACGTTTCGATGCCCTCGAGTAGTGTGTCGACCCGGACACCCTGCCACACGGTGTCCAGCTTCGACCACTTCGTCACGCAGTGGATGTCGACGGTGATCTGCTCGCTTGGCAGCGCGCGGAATTCATCCCACGTCCAGCGACGCGGCTCATCCACCTCGCCGCTGATGATGAAATCCCATCGCTCCAGCGGTGTGCGCGGGGTCGGACCAGCTGACAGCACGGGAAAGTCCCTGGTCACGTACTGCCCTGGTGGCACGCGGCCCGGAGGCGCGTCTTCGCGGCGGCCCCTGAAACCCCGGGAGATAATCGGCGGCATCTGTCCTACCACGCTCGCAGAGTACCCATCGTCTCGCAGCACCCCGCGCGCGACAAGACCCACCCGCGAATCTCAGCGGGCAGGCTCCCCGGTGCGCTGCCTGAATGACCGGGTGCCCGGACCGCCGCCCGCGCTTCGGGCCGACGGCGGCGCCGGCTCCACGCAACGAGCGTGACCTCGGAGCGGGCCGGGTTGCGCACGCCAGGCTTCACGGCACTCCGCGCAGGCGGCGAGATCACATTCGGTCTGCCGCTGAGCGCGGTCCGTCAATGACGACCCGCTCGTGATCGGCACGGTCGTTACGGCGTTCACGTCCGCGCAAACTGAACACGGCGGGCATGAATCGACGATTTCTCGCCCCGCCAACACCCGGCGCCGCCGGAGTGTGATCGTGCTCCCCTCGGGTACATCCTTCAGGTACACGGTTCACGAGGTCTTCGACGGCCATGAGAACCCGAACGACACGTTGCTCAACCGACCACCAGGCGAGTCGCCAGATAAGACCCCGCTCGTCGTCCCGCGGGCACAGGTACTCCCCTCGCGCGGCTCGCGCGAGTCATCAGAGCCGCGCGACAGGCAGGCTTCCTGACAGCGGCGGCGACCTTGGAAACCCTTCCTTCCAACCTGAGATACAAGCAGAAAGGAGCCTGTCGCGTGCATCTCACGATTCGCGAGGAGGAACGACTGCAGATCTGGACGGCGGCGGAGATGGCCCGGCGCCGGCTGGCGCGGGGCGTCAAGCTGAACGAACCGGAGGCTATCGCACTTATCTGCGACGAAATCCTCGAACGGGCGCGGGAAGGCTCCATCCCGATGCTTGTCGACATGGTCCGGTACGGGGAGAACATCTTGACCAGCGACGACGTGATGGAGGGCGTCCGCGACATGGTGAAGGTCGTCCAGGTCGAGGCCCTGTTCCCCGACGGGACGAAACTGGTCACCGTCACGAACCCGATTCGCGAGGCGGGAAAGAGCTCTGAATGACTACCACAACTCAGGTGACCAATTGGTCTGCGCCGCCTCCGGTCACATCGGTGGTCCCCGACGAAGCATTTGACGTGGGTGAGCCGTCGAGAATCGGAGCAATCGACTTTGGCGAAGGGCCGATCGAGATCAACGCCGGGCGCGAAACCAGCCAGATCGAAATCGTAAATACCGGCGATCGCCCGATCCAGGTCGGCGCTCATTACCATCTCTTCGAGGTTAACCGTGCCTTGGCGTTCGACCGGGCGGATGCGTTCGGATTCCGCCTCGATATTCCGAGTGGGACCTCGGTCCGCTTTGAGCCAGGCCAGAGCCGCCGGGTTCAGATCACGCGCTTCGGCGGGACTGAGGTGTCCAGGGGAATGAACGACCTGACCAACGGCTCGATGCGCAGCGAACTGACCAAGGCCGAGGCCATCCAGAAGGCCCGCCAGCAGGGCTACTGCTTCAGCGGGGACGTCTATCAGGGGCATCCACGGCCAGACGAAACCTACGCCGGCCCGGCCGGCGAGTTAGCACGCGGGTAGGGAGGACATCGTGAGCAGCCTGATCGATCGTCGCGACTACGCCACGCAATACGGGCCGACTACCGGCGACCGCATCCACCTCGCCGACACCGGACTCGTGGCCAAGATCGAGGCTAATCTGACAACCTACGGTGACGAGCTCGTCTTCGGCGGCGGGAAAACGATCCGCGACGGAATGGGTCAGATTTCCCGGTTCAAGCGTTCTGACGGTGCTCTCGATTTTGTCATCACAAACGCGGTACTCATCGACCCGCTCCTCGGGATCGTCAAATGCGACATCGGCGTGCGGGACGGTAAGATCGCGGGGATCGGCAAGGCGGGAAACCCCGAAACCATGGATATCACGCCCGGATTGATCGTCGGGCCCAGCACTGACATCCTCTCGGTCGAGGGAAAGATCGCGACGCCCGGGTTTGTCGATATCCATCCTCACTTCGACTCGCCGCAGCAACTCTATGAATTCCAGTCGGCCGGTTTCACCACTCTGATCGGCGGGGGATCCGGGCCGAAGACGGTCGGAATCGAGTGTCCTGGCGCGTGGAATCTCCACCGGATGCTGGAAGCGATGGCAAGCTTCCCGATCAATTTCGGCAACTTCGGCAAAGGAAATTCCTCAGACCGGGAAACGATTATCGACCAGGCCCTCAGCGG
>DATMOQ010000329.1:0-2873 GCA_035568195.1 Gemmatimonadales bacterium | reverse complement strand
ATACAGACCCCAGGCCAGGATCCACCACATCAGAAACGGCTTGCGGTAGCGCCGGTACAGGAACGCGCAGAGCAGCGCGAGCCCGAGCGAGATGGCCGCGAGGAGGGCGGCGGCCTGGACTTCCCCGACCGGAACCGAGAGAGCGCCGGGGAGTGTGGTCTGATCCATAGCCGTTCATACTAGCCACAGAGAGCAGTAAGGAAAGGCGGGCGGAGGGGCAAATCGACAGGGGGTGAAGGCCCCGAAGCCCCCACCCCCCGTCCGCCCTGAACACCCGGGTTTCAGGTTTCAGGTATCAGGTGTCAGGTCTACTCGTAGCGAAGGGCTTGAATCGGGTCCACTTCCGAGGCGCGGCGGGCCGGCACGTACCCGGCGCCGAGGGCCACGAACGTCAGCACCACCAGGGAAAGGGCGAATACGGCGGGGTCGTGGCCCTGCAGACCGAACAGCAGGGAGCTCGCGGCCTTCCCGAGGCCCAGCGCGCCGACCAGGCCGATGATCCCTCCCACCACGATCATCCCGCCCACCTGCCGCAGCACCATCACCCGCACCCGTCCCGCGTCCGCACCCAGCGCCATCCGGACGCCGATCTCGCGGGTCCGCTGGGCCACCGAGTACGCGAGCACGCCGTAGAGGCCCACCGCGGCCAGGAGTGTGGCCAGCACCGCGAACGCGCTGGAGAGAATGGAGATCATCCGGTCGAGGAACACGTTGTCCCGGATCTGCTGCGGCATGGTCTTCAGGCCCTCGACCGGCACGCCGGGGTCGATCTTCCGCATGGCGCCGTTGATGGTCCGCAACACCGTCTCCGGCTGCGGCGAGCGCACGTAGAAGTTCAGGAACGACACGTGGGTGTCCTGACGCCACGGGAGGTAGAACACCGCAGGGACGGGCTTCTTTACCTCCGAGTATTTCACGTCGGGCACGACGCCCACGATCTGAATGCGCATCGAGTCCGGGCCCGACGTCGACATGAACTTCCCGACGGCCCCCTGCCCCAGATTGAATTTCTTCGCGAACGCCTGATTAACGATGGCCACCTGCGCCCCACCGTGGCGATCGGCCTCGGTGAATTCACGGCCGGCGATCATCTGCACGCCGAACGTCGAGAAGTAACTCGCCCCCACTTCGTTGAAGCGCGAGTTGTTGTCGACGTCCGGCCCCGCCGGAAATCCCTGGACGTTGACGTCGGTGCCCCAGTTGTCGCCGGCGAGCAAGGGCACCATCGAAGTCGTGACCGAGGTCACGCTGGGAATCCCGGCGAGCGCCTCTTCCACCCGGGCATAGAGCTGCAGCGCCCGCGTACTGTCATACCCGCTGCGCTCCGGCGAAAGGCCGAAGGTGATGACGCTGTCCACGTGCACGCCAAGGTCGACGCGCGTGACGTTCACGAGGCTCTTCATGAACAGGCCCGCCGCGATGAGCAGCGAGGTGGCGAGCGAGATCTGGAGCGTGACCAGGGTGGCACGAAACCGCGCCGCCGCGCGGGCACCGGAGATGTGGCCGGCGTTGGCCCGGATGGTGGTGACCAGCTCGCCGCGCGTGCTGTGCCAGGCCGGGAAGAGCCCGAAGGCCACGCCCGTCACCAGGGCGAGTCCGGCGGAGAACAACAGCACCGCCGGCTGCAACGTAAACTGGAGCACGTCGCCGCCATCCGAAGGCAGCAGCGACGCGATGCTCGCGAGCGTCCACTTGGCCACTAGGAGACTGGCCAGCCCGCCGAGGGAGGCGAGGACCACGGATTCCACGAGGAGCTGGGACACCAGCTGGCGCCGGCTCGCGCCGAGGGCCAGCCGGACGCCCATCTCCATGGACCGGCCCGCGCCGCGCGCCAGCAGCAGATTCGCGATGTTGGCGCACGCGATCAGCAGTACGATCCCGGTCACGCAAAAGAGCATGAGGAGCGGAGTCTTGGCCTCCTTGTGCATCGAGCTCTGTCCCCGCCAGCCCGGCTCGACCGTGATCTGCTTGGCCCGGAACCGCGCCATCGTCGCGTCGCTCATCCCCTTCTGCAGGGGCGCTTCGACGTCGTTGACGATGGAGTGGTAGAGACCGTTCAGGCCGACGGTCGCCTGTTGCAGGGTGACGCCGGGCTTGAGCCGGGCGAACAGGTAGATCCAGTAGCTCCGCCGGTTTTCGAATTCCCGGAACCCGATGGTGAGCAGGCCCCGCATGCTGATCGGCACGTAGACGAGCGGCTTGACACCCAGGGTGGTCCCTTCGAAGCCCTCGGCCGCCACACCGACGATGGTCAGGGCCTGCCCGTTCACGATGATGCTCTTGCCCAGCACGTCGCGATCTCCGCCCAAACGTGACTGCCAGTACGCGTACGAGAGGACCGTGACGAAGTTGGTTCCGATGCTCTGGTCGTCGCTCTCGGTGAGCAGGCGGCCCAGCGCCGGGCGCACCCCCAGCGTCGGGAAATACGACCCGGAGACGCACATCCCGTCGCCCGTGAGGGGCTGGTCCTTGTAGACCACACTGACGCCCAGCCGATCGTGCGCCGCGACCCCGGTGAAGACCGTTTGCCGCTGCTCCAGATCCCGGAACATCCGGTAGCTGAAGACCACATCGCAGTCGCCGGCCTGACCGCAGGATTGGGAGCCCGGCTTAGGTCCGGGCGAGCCCAGATTGACCAGGCGGTCGGGCTCCCGGACGGGAAGCGGACGGAGCAGGATCTGATCGAAGAGGGAGAAGATCGCGGCGTTGGCACCGATGCCGAGGGCCAGGGAGAGAACGGCGATGGTAGTGACGAAGGGGGTCCGGAACAGGGTGCGGAACGCCAGCCGGAGACTTCGCATCGTCGCTGCCTCGGGGTGCTCGGGGTTATGAAGGAAGACGGGAAGCCCGGGGCATAGGTTTCGCCCCACGCC
>DATMOQ010000328.1:0-3008 GCA_035568195.1 Gemmatimonadales bacterium | reverse complement strand
CATCGCCGAGGTGTCGGCGCTGACCGCGAGCGCGCTGACGAAATGGCTGGAAGGTCTGGCCCTGCCCGAGTTCCAGCAGACCATCGCGGAGCACATTCTCGGGGAGCTGCTCGGGCGCGTGCGTTTCGTGACCGACGTGGGGCTGGGATACCTCACGCTCGACCGGCAGACGCGCACCCTTTCGGGCGGCGAAGCACAGCGCATCGCGCTGTCCAATGCGCTCGGCGCCCACCTGGTGGACACCTGCTACGTGCTCGACGAGCCCTCCATCGGGCTCCATCCCGGAGACACCGACCGCCTCCTCGGCCTCCTGCGACGGCTGGCCGACGCCGGCAATACGGTGGTGGTGGTGGAGCACGACCCGGCGGCCATGGCCGCCGCCGACTATATGGTCGAGCTGGGACCGGGCAGCGGGGAAAATGGCGGGCACGTGGTCTACCAGGGTCCCGCCGCCCTGGTGCGGGAGGCGGGCACGCTCACCGGCCAGTACCTCACCGGGGAAAAGCGGATCGGCGTTCCCTCAGCGCGCCGCCCGGCCGGCCCGCGCTGGCTGGCCGTGCGCGGCGCCCGGCTGCACAACCTCGCGGGCGTGGACGTCCGGATTCCCCTGGGCACGCTCACGGTGGTGACGGGAGTATCGGGGTCCGGAAAATCCACTCTCGTGCACGACGTGATCTACCGGCAGCTCGAGTCCCGCATCAAGGGCGGGCACAGCGCCAAGGAGCATCTGGGCGAAGCGGTCGGCGAGGTGGCGGGCCTCTCCGG
This sequence comes from Gemmatimonadales bacterium, assembly GCA_035568195.1. GTDB lineage: Bacteria > Gemmatimonadota > Gemmatimonadetes > Gemmatimonadales > GWC2-71-9 > 40CM-2-70-7. The sequence goes on along the minus strand of DATMOQ010000328.1, from coordinate 2,243 downwards.
ATGGGAGGGGATCGCGGACGTCGTCCTGGTGGATCAGAGTCCCATCGGCCGCACTCCCCGGTCCAATCCGGTGACCTATGTGAAGGCGTTCGATGAGCTGCGGGCGCTGTACGCGGCGACCCCCCTGGCGCGGGAGCGAGGCTACACGCCCAGCACGTTCTCCTTCAACGTGGCGGGCGGGCGGTGCGAGGCCTGCGAGGGCGCCGGACACGTGCAGATCGAGATGGTGTTCCTGGCGGACGTCTTCGTCCCCTGCGAGATCTGCGACGGCCGCCGCTACAAGCGGGAGATTCTCGACGTGAAGGTGGACGGGCGTTCCATTCACGACGCGCTGCAGCTTACGGTGGATCAGGCGATCGCCATCTTTCACCGCCAGGGCCGGCTGGCCCGGACGCTCTGGCACCTCCAGCAGGTGGGACTCGGCTACCTCCGGCTGGGCCAGCCCGCGACCACGCTGTCCGGTGGAGAAGCGCAGCGCCTGAAGATCGCGCGGGAGCTGTCGTCAGCCGGGTCGCGGTCCCGCAAGGGGCGGAAGCTCTACATCCTCGACGAACCGACCACCGGGCTTCATCTGGACGACGTCCGCACGCTCTGTCGCGTGCTCGACCGGCTGGTGGAGGCTGGTCACACAGTGCTGGTCATCGAGCATCATCTGGACGTGATCAAACGGGCCGACTGGGTGATCGACCTGGGGCCCGGCGCGGGCGCGGAAGGGGGGCGGGTGGTGGCGGAGGGAAATCCGGAGACCATCGCGCAAACGCGCGGGTCGGTGACGGGGAAGTACCTGGCGGCGGCATCGTGACCCGGCGACGGGCGGACCTCCTGCTGGTCTCGACCTGCGCCATCTGGGGGCTGTCGTTCCCCACCGTGAAGGTCGCCCTGGGCGATGCGTCGCCGCTCGCGTTCGTCGCGATTCGCTTCTTCCTCGGCGCCCTGGTGCTGATCCCTGGAACCCGCCTCCTCCCGCTGCCCCGGGGCCGCGAGCTCGTCGCCGGACTGCTGCTCGGCACCCTCCTGGCAGTGGGATTCGCGACCCAGGCGGTGGGGCTCCAATACACCAGCGCGTCTCGGTCTGCGTTCATCGTGGCGATGTCGTCGGTCCTCGCGCCGGTGGTCGCGTTCTTCGCGGTGCGGGAGCGGCTCTCGTGGTGGACGCTCGCGGCCCTCGCCGTGGCGGCCGGGGGCATTTACTTCCTCACCGATCCCGGCGCGGGCGGCCTGAATCGCGGGGACCTCTGGACCCTGCTGACCGCGCTGGCGTTCGGAGGTCAGATCGTGGCGGTGCACGAGCTGGGTCTCCGCTTTGACGTCCGTCGCCTCGTCCTGATGCAGGTCGTCCTGACCGCGGTGGCCGTCGGGGTGGCGGCGCCGCTGCTCGAGCCGGTGCGGTTCGCGGTCACCACGCGCTCGGTGCTCGCTCTCGCCTACTGCGGGCTGGCCGCGACCGCCGTCGCCCTGCTGCTCCAGATGCGCGCGCAGAAGGATCTCTCGTCCGGCCGCGCCGCCCTCCTGTTCTGCACCGAACCCGTCTTCGCGAGCCTGGCCAGCTGGCTCTGGCTCGGGGAGCGGCTGTCACTGGTGCAGTGGGCGGGCGGCGCCATGATCGTCGTGGGGATGCTGATTGCGGAGCCGAAGGAAGCCATCAGCCATCAGCTGTCAGCGGACAGTTGAAGTAGCCTGTGCGCCAGGTGATATTTCCGACTCTTGCTGACGGCTGTCGGCTGACGGCTGACGGCTTTCGATCCCGAGTAGCTCAGTCGGTAGAGCAGCCGGCTGTTAACCGGCGGGTCGGGGGTTCGAGTCCCTCCTCGGGAGCTGACATGATCGGAACGGCCTTCGCGCCCCGCACTGCCGGGCCGGAGGCCGTTCTGGCGCTGGACGGCCCCGGTGCTAGGGCCTAGAATCGACCGCATGCCCCGCAAGCCGAAGGCGCCCCGGGCGTCGAAGGCCCCGGAGGGGGATCTCCGGGAAGCCGTGTCCCTGCTGACCGCCACCCTCGAATCCACCGCCGACGGCATCCTCGTGGTCACGCGCACGGGCGCGGTCTCCACGTACAACCGGCGCTTCCTCGAGATGTGGCGCATTCCCGCCGCCGCCGCCGACGCGCGGAACGACGATCAGCTGATCGCCTCCGTGCTGGACCAGCTGCGGGACCCCAGCGCCTTTCTCGCGAAGGTGATGGAGCTGTACGCCCGCCCCGAGGCCGAGAGCTACGACTCCATCGAGTTCAAGGACGGCCGGGT
>DATMOQ010000327.1:0-4992 GCA_035568195.1 Gemmatimonadales bacterium | reverse complement strand
TCCGCTCATCGCCGCCGCGATGGACACCGTCACCGAATCGGCGATGGCGATCGCGATGGCGCGCGCCGGGGGCATCGGGGTGATCCACAAGAACATGCCCATCGACCGGCAGGCCGCCGAGGTCGACCAGGTCAAGCGGTCCGAGTCGGGGATGATCCTGAACCCGATCACCCTGGGTCCCGACCGCCCGCTCCGCGAAGCCCTCAAGATGATGGAGCGGTTCCGCATCTCCGGCGTCCCCATCGTGGACTCCGCCGGCAAGCTGGTCGGGATCATCACCAACCGCGATCTCCAGTTCGAGCGGCAGCTGGACCGGCCGCTCCGCGACGCGATGACCAAGGACAACCTCGTCACCGCGCCGGTGGGCACCACGCTGGAGGAGGCCGAGCGCCTCCTGGGCAAGCACCGGATCGAAAAGCTGCCGGTGGTGGACAAGAACGGCGTGCTCAAGGGCCTGATCACCATCAAGGACATCTTCAAGCGCCGGGAGCACCCCGACGCCAACAAGGACCAGCATGGCCGCCTGCGCGTGGCCGCCGCGGTAGGGGGAACGCCCGAGGCCAAGGCGCGCGCCAAGGCCCTCATCGACGCGGGCGTCGACGTCGTGGTGATCGACTCGGCGCACGGGCACTCGCAGGGCGTGCTCGACACCGTGCAGCTCCTGCGGGACGCGTTCCCCGACGTCCAGCTCGTCGCGGGCAACGTGGCGTCCGCCGCCGGCGCGAAAGCGCTGGCGGAGCGCGGCGTCGACGCGGTGAAGGTGGGCGTGGGGCCGGGCTCCATCTGTACCACGCGCGTGGTCACCGGCGTCGGCGTGCCGCAGATCACCGCCATCCTCGACGCGCTCGCGGGCGCGGGGGACATCCCCGTCATCGCCGACGGCGGCGTGAAGTACTCGGGCGACATCGTGAAGGCGCTGGCGGCAGGCGCGTCGAGCGTGATGATGGGATCGATGCTCGCCGGGACGGAGGAGAGTCCGGGCGAGTCGTTCCTGCTCGAAGGCCGCCGCTTCAAGGTGATCCGCGGGATGGGCTCGCTGTCCGCCATGGAGGAAGGGTCGGCGGACCGGTATTTCCAGGAGGGTGAGGTGTCGCCGACCAAGCTGGTGCCCGAGGGGATCGAAGGCCGGGTGCCGTACAAGGGACCGGTGGCGGACGTGATCTTCCAGATGGTCGGGGGCCTTCGGAGCGGAATGGGGTACTGTGGGGTCTGTGACATCCAGGCGCTCCGCACCGAGACCGAGTTTCTGACCATCACCTCGGCCGGACTGCGCGAGTCGCACCCGCACGATGTGGTGATTACACGGGAAGCGCCGAACTACAGCCTCTAGCCTGCTTGACACCCCGGGCGCCCGGTCCTATTCTGGCGCCCGGCTCGCCGACGTTTCGTTCGTCTCAATGAATCGAGGGACCATGGACTTGTTCCGACGGAAAAGTGTCACGGCACTTCAGGCCGAGGCCGCGACCGATCACTCGCTCAAGCGCGCGCTGGGGGCTCTGAACCTCACCGCCCTCGGCATCGGCGCCATCATCGGCACCGGCATTTTCGTCCTTACCGGCACGGTGGCGGCGGTCAACTCCGGCCCCGCGGTGGTGCTCTCGTTCGGGATCGCCGGCGTGGCCTCGATCTTCGCGGCGCTCTGCTATTCGGAATTCGCGTCCCTCGTGCCCATGGCGGGGAGCGCGTACACCTACGGCTACGCCACGCTGGGCGAGATTTTCGCCTGGATCATCGGCTGGGACCTCGTGCTCGAATACGCGCTGGGCGCGGTGACGGTCGCCATCGGCTGGTCAGGGTACGTCGTCTCCTTCCTCAAGGATATCGGCATCACCGTGCCCCCGACGCTTGCGGCGGCGACCGGTAGTGACATCACCGTCAACGGCACCGTCGTCGGACACGCAATCTTCAACCTTCCCGCGGTCGTCATCATCGCCCTGGTCACGACGCTGCTGGTCGTGGGCATCAAGGAATCGGCGAACTTCAACAACATCATCGTGCTCATCAAGGTCGCCGTGGTGCTGCTCTTCATCGTCTTCGCGGTGCACGCCATCAATCCCGCGAACTGGCACCCCTTCATGCCTCCCGCCACTGACAACAGCGGCCAGCACTTCGGGTGGTCGGGGGTGATGGCCGGCGCCGGGGTGGTGTTCTTCGCCTACATAGGATTCGACGCGGTCAGTACCGCGGCGCAGGAAGCCAAGAATCCACAGCGTGACATGCCCATCGGCATCATCGCGTCGCTCCTGATCTGCACGGTCCTCTACATCATCGTCTCCGCCATCGCGACCGGCGTGATGAGCTACAAGGATCTGAACGTCCCCGATCCGATTGCGGTCGTCGCCGACCACGCCGGGCTGGGGTGGATGTCGACCCTCATCAAGCTGGGGGCCATCGCCGGGCTGTCGTCGGTCATCCTGGTCATGCTCCTGGGGCAGTCCAGAGTTTTCTGGAACATGTCGAAGGACGGCCTCCTGCCGCAGTTCGTGAACAAGATCCATCCCAAATTCCAGACACCCTATCTCACGTCGATCATCACCGGGGTATTCGTGGCCCTGTTCTCGGCGGTGCTGACCGTCCGCGAAGCCGCCAGCCTGGTGTCGATTGGAACGCTGCTGGCGTTCGTCATCGTGTCGATCGGCATCATGGTCTTGCGTGTGCGCGAGCCCAATCTCCAGCGTCCGTTCCGGGCGCCGTGGATCTGGTTCACGGCGCCGGCAGGCGCGCTCTCGGCAGCCTATCTCATGAAGTCACTCCCGTGGACCACCTGGGAGCGGCTGATCGTCTGGTTCGTGATCGGCATGGTGTTCTACTTCTCCTACGGGATGCGGAATTCGAGGCTCGCGAAGAAGGCCTAACAACAAGACGTCGAGGAGCACCGTCGAGGGGAGGCGTACACGCCTTCCCTCGACGTACTTTGTAGTCATGACTTCCAACGGCCTTTCGATTCCCGCCGAGCGTGTTGCCGCCGCCCAGAGCATGGTCGGCCTCTTCTCCCCTAACACCCGCATCGTCCTGACCACGCACGTCAACGCCGACGGCGACGGGCTGGGCAGCGAAGTCGGCCTCTGGCATCTCTTGCACAACCGCGGCTGCCTGGTGACCATCGCGAACCCCACCCCTATTCCCGACCGGTTCCAGTTCCTGCTGCCGCCCGGCGCCGACGCGAGTGGCCACGCGGCGAAGGAAATCGGCAAGGCCAACGCCGTCGTGGTGCTCGACATCTCGGACCTGGGACGCCTGGGCGACCTGGGGACCGCGGTCCGCGCCGCGGGCGTGCCGGTGGCGTGCATCGATCACCACGTGAGCCCCGGCTCCCTTCCCGACGGCCCGCGGATGGTCGCGCCGGAGGCGACGGCCACCGCCGAGCTGGTGCACGACCTGGCCGTGGCGCTGGGATGGACCATTCCCACCGACGCGGCCCGCGCGCTCTACGTGGGACTCCTGACCGATACCGGCGGATTCCGCTTCTCCAACACGACGCCCCGCTGCCTGCGCGTGGCGGGCGCGCTGCTCGAGCGCGGTCTCGATCCCGAATCGATTTACGAGCAGGTCTACGCCAGCGCGCCCGAAGGACGTGTGCGGTTGCTGGCCGAGGTGCTCGGCACGCTGGTGGTGGAGCCGGAGATCGGCCTGGCCTGGGTCACGGTGCCGCCCGGCGCCATCGAACGGTACGGAGCGACGGCCGACGATCTCGACGGCATCGTGGAACACCCGCGGTCCATCGCCGGCGTCCGTCTGGCGCTGCTGTTCCGGCAGATCGCCGGGGGCAAGGTGAAGGTTTCATTTCGCTCCATGGGCACCGTGGACGTGGCGGCGCTCGCACACCAATTCGGTGGCGGCGGTCACGCCAAGGCCTCCGGGGCATCGCTGGAAGGCCCGCTGGCCGACGCCCAGGCCAAGGTGCTGGAGGTCGCCCGGCGCCAGCTCGCCGGAGGCTGACAGCGTCCCGCCCACCCCGCCCGTATGTTGGGGAATGCGAACTCACTCCCGCTGGCTCATCGCGCTGACGCTGGTCGCGACTCCGGTTGCGGCGCAGCAATCAACCCCGCTCTTCGACGGCACCCTCGCGGGCTGGGAGCATGTCGGGCCCGGCCACTTCACGTTGGACTCCGGTCTCCTCATGACGCACGGCGGGATGGGCCTGCTGTGGTATGCCCGGCGGAAGATCGGCAACGAAGTGATCCGGGTCGTGTTCTGGCCCACCGACTCCACGTCCAACTCGGGCGTGTTCATCCGGATACCGGAGCGGCCCACCGAGCCGTGGATGCCGGTCAATAAAGGATATGAAGTACAGATCGACAACGCCGAGGACGACTATCACGTCTCGGGCGTGCTGTATTCGCTCACCAAGGCCCTGGCGCGTCCCGGCCGGGCCCGCCAGTGGAACACTCTCGAGATCACCCTCGACGGCGCTCAGACGACGGTGCGGTTGAACGGCGAGTTGGTGACGGACTATACGGAAGGGCAGCCGGTCCCGCCCAAGAAGGCGACCTGGGAGCCTGATCGCGGCCGCCGTCCCAACCTCGGATACATCGGGCTCCAGAACCACAGCGACGCGGATACGGTGTACTTCAAGGAAATCAGCGTGCGCCCGTTGCATCCCTGATGGAGGTAATCATGCGCAAGCTCACGATTGGTGTGTTGCTCCTGGTGGCCGCCGCCTGTGATCCCACGGTGGACAACGGGATTCTGGGCATCGGCGTTTCCGGTGATGGCGGCGGGGGCACCGGCGGGGTCGCGACCAAGCTGGTGTTCACGGGTCAGCCGCAGTCCACGCCGGCGACCGCGGCCATGGCCTCGGCGGTGACGGTGCAGGCGGAGGACGGCGTGGGGCAGGTGGACACGACCTACTCCGGCGTGATCACACTCTCGCTCTCGCCCAATCCGGACACGGCGTCGCTCGGCGGCAACTTCAGCGTATCCGCCATCAACGGCGTCGCCACGTTCTCGAACCTCACCGTCGACAAGGCGGACACGGGCTACGCGCTGCTC
>DATMOQ010000326.1:0-6287 GCA_035568195.1 Gemmatimonadales bacterium | reverse complement strand
GACAGGGAATCGGACGGAACCGGCGCCCACCCGGACGGCATGGTGATGTCGAGCCGCCCCGTCGCCGGCCCGCGGGTCCGGTTGGTCACCAGCACGGTGAATTGCCGCGCGCCGCCCGCCGTCTGCGGCCACACCACCTGGCCGGGCGTGATCGCCACCTCGAAGGGCTCGGTGACCATCAGCGGGCGGCGCACTTCGCCGCGGGTCTGATCCCGGAACCGGTACACGACCTCGCGCGTGAGCGTCACCGGTGCTCCATCGATGACCAGGTGCGCGCGCACCGCCACCGGTGGCGGCCCGAACGGAAGTCCGCGGACGTCGGCCGGCACGCCGGACCAGTCGTACAGCGAGCCGATCAGCGGACGCTCCAGGAAGTAAGGCTGCGAGCGGGGCGCGTCGACGGGGACGTGGACCGCGAAGTGGCGCTGGACCACGGTGCCGGAGACCGCGTTCGCGCCTCCCGTCTCCATCGCCTCGACTGACCAGCCCGGAGGGACCGAGAAGTCGATCCCGGTCACGCGCACCGAATCGGTGCCGGCGTTCCAGAGATCGGCCTCCACCTGCACGCGCTGGCCGCGGATGACGATGTCATCGTCGGAGAGTCCGTCGAACACCACGCCGGCCGCGTGAGCGAGGGCGTCTTCGACCAGCGTTCGCTGGTTCTGATCGTCGGGACCCAGTGTCTGAAGCGCGCGCGCCAGCAACGGGGCCACGGCGCCGGGATCGTACGGGCTGAGGCGGCGGCGCGCCGAATCGACCAGGGCGACGTACGCGTCGCGCCCGTGCAGCGCGGTATCGACGCCCGTGAAGAACGCGTCCGGGCCCGGCGCCGCGTTCCGGCTTTCCACCAGCTGGAGCCGGATCTGACTCGGCCCCGGACGCTGGATCTGACCCATGTCCTGCGACCGGTGCTGACTGCGTCCGGCCATCGCGATCTGGAAGTACGACTCACCAACCAGCGGATCGATGGTCCCGGCGGCAATACGCAGCGTCGTGGAGGCGGTGTCGAAGAAGGAAGACCGGTAGAACTTGACCGGTCCCCAGCTCGAGTCCTTCAAGAGCTCGAAGGCCTGGCGCGCCACCTGACCGGCGACCTGATGCTGCCCGTGCCCGTCGCGCGGCGTGCCGGTGAAGATCGAGACGATCACCTGGGGCCGGAAGCGCCGGATGATGTCCACCACGTCCTTGAGCACCGAATCGCGGGGCCAGAAGCGGAAGGATTCGTCCGAGTTTTTCGAGAACCCGAAATCGTACGCCCGCGTGAAGAACTGCCGCGCGCCGTCCAGCCGGCGCGCCGCGAGCAGCTCCTCCGAGCGGATGATGCCAAGCTCGGGCCCGAGCTCTTCCCCGATGACGTTCTGCCCGCCTTCCCCCCGGGACAACGAGAGATAGGCCGCGTCGGCGCCGAGACCGCGGGAGAGGTAGGCGAGGAGCTGGGTGTCTTCGTCGTCGGGGTGCGCGCCGATCACCAGCACGCGTTTGGCGGCGCCGAGGCGCCGCAGATCGTCCGCCAACGCCGCGACGCCGCCGGTCCCGGCCGGGGCGAATTGCCCGAGGCCAGGACCGGCGGCGCCACAGATCAGGAGGACACTACACCAGAGCGCTCGTCTCATTTGGGGAAGATAAACCTGGCCACCTTTCATAACGAATCTCACCCGCTGGAGTTCCGCGTCGCGGGGCGGCGGCCGAATCTCCCCCCCACCCCATTCCTGTCAAGGCGGTATAGATTGGGGAAGGAGACCCCCATGACCACCGCCACCGAGCCCAAGTCCGGCGTATCCGCCGCCGAAGCCCGCGACGTCGCCGAAGCCGCCCGCGAAACCGAATGGACCGGCCGCGGCTTCGTCCGCGACCTCTTCCTCGGGTCCCTCCAGATGGACCTGATCCACCCCTACCCCGTGGCGTCCCCCGAAGAGGAGAAGCGCGCCAAGCCGTTTTTGGACGCCCTGGAGCGGTTCCTCAAGGACAAGGTGGACCCCAACAAGATCGACCGCGAAGGCGAAATCCCGGCCGAAGTCATCGAAGGCCTGCGGCAGATGGGCGCCTTCGGGATCAAGATCCCGCGGGAATACGGCGGGCTGGGCCTGTCGCAGCTGTCCTACATGAAGGCGATGGAGCTGGTCTCGACCGTGGACGGCTCGGTCACCGCGCTGCTGTCCGCCCACCAGTCGATCGGCGTGCCGCAGCCGCTCAAGATGTTCGGGACCGAGGAGCAGAAGAAGGCGTTTCTGCCGCGCCTGGCCAAAGGCTCGATCTCGGCGTTCGCGCTCACGGAGCCGAACGTGGGGTCCGATCCCGCCAACGTCGAGACCCACGCCGAGCCGTCCGAGGACGGGCAGGCCTGGATCCTGAACGGCGAGAAGATGTGGTGCACCAACGGGACCATCGCCGAGCTGATGGTGGTCATGGCGCGCACCCCGTCGAAGGTGGTCAACGGGAAAGAGAAGCGGCAGATCACGGCGTTCATCGTCGAGGCCGACTTCCCCGGTGTCACGGTCGAGCACCGCTGTCACTTCATGGGCCTGCGGGCGCTCTACAACGGCATGATCCGCTTCACCAACGTCCGGGTCCCCAAGGAGAACGTGCTGTGGGGTGAGGGCAAAGGCCTGAAGCTCGCGCTCACCACCCTCAATACCGGCCGCCTCACGCTCCCCATCTCGGCGGTCGCCGTGGGGAAGCGCTGCCTCGAGATCTCCCGGCAGTGGTCCAACGAGCGGGTGCAGTGGGGGCTCCCCATCGGCAAACACGACGCGATCGCCCAGAAGATCGGGAACATGGCCGCCAACACGTTCGCCATGGAGTCGGTGGCGGAGCTGTGCGGGGCGATGGCCGACCGCGGCGGGTACGACATCCGGCTCGAGGCCGCCATCGCCAAACTCTACAACTCCGAAGCGGGCTGGCGGATCATCGACGACACGGTGCAGATCCGCGGGGGGCGCGGCTACGAGACGGCGGATTCGCTCAAGGCCCGCGGGGAGCCCGCCATTCCGGTCGAGCGGATCATGCGGGACTTCCGCATCAACCTGATTTTCGAGGGGTCGAGCGAGATCATGCATCTGTTCATCGCCCGCGAGGCGGTGGACAAGCATCTCCAGACCGCGGGGGACGTGGTGATGCCCGGGAAGACGCTGGGGCAGCGGCTCTCCGGATTGTGGCGCTCGGCCATGTTCTACGGTTGGTGGTACCCGACGCGGTGGATCGGCTGGAGCGGGTGGCCCAAGTACGGCGCCTACGGCCCCCTGGCGAAGCACATCCGCTTCGTGGACCGCGCGTCCCGCCGCCTGGCCCGCGGCGTGTTCCACTCGATGATCCGCTTCGGCCCCAAGCTGGAGCAGCGGCAATCGGTGCTCTTCCGCCTGGTGGACGTCGGTGCCGAGCTGTTCGCGATGGCCGCGTCGTGCGCGCGGGTGCAGATGCTCCTGAAGAAGGATCCCGTCGCCGGAGCGCGCGCCCAGAAGCTCGCCGATCTCTTCTGCCGCCAGGCCCGGGAGCGCATCCGGGTCAAGTTCCAGGAGCTGTGGAGTGCGGCGGATGTACCGACCTACCGGGCGGCGCAGGAGGTCTTGAAGGGTGAGCACCTGTGGTTGGAAAAGGGTCTGGTATGACGACGAGACGGCTAGACGGCTAGACGGTTAGAGAGGCAACCTCCTTACCATTCGCACGCCCGCCGGTAGCTGCCCGGCGGGCGATTGCTTTATAAAGCCCCATCGTCGTTCGGCCCGCTTCATCACTTACTTGGGACAGCTCCTCCCACTGCTCCTTGGATAACAAATCCAAGTCCCTCGCGAGAAGTGCGAAGTACGAGACCTCTGCTAGAGATCCCAGTGCCGTATCGATGAATCGGCGGAATTCGCGGGATCCGCGCTTGGCGGAACCTTCGACCAGGTTGGCTGCGGCACTTGACGCGGCCCGGCGCATCTGTGACGTGATGCCGTACTCTTCGGCTCTGGGGAACGTCTTCGTGACCCGATAGGTGACCAGCGCAAGACGGTGACAGTGGTGCCAGGCGATCAATCGCTCATGGGGTTTCATGCACTAGAATGGCGGATCAGGATCCCAGCGGCATCATCAAACGAATGCAGACATGATTCCGATTGACGCGGTTCTTCACTAGCCGTCTAACCGTCTAGCCGTCTAGTCAGGCCGCCTGGTGCGCAATCATGATACTCTTGAGCCGCTCCGGACTGTCGCCGCTCGCGTCGCCGTACGGCGAGGGATGGCCCGCCTCGTCGGCCACGATGCTCGGACAGATGAACTCGTACTGGCGCGCCCGGATCCGGCCCGCCGCGATTTCGGTCGCGACCGGCGTGGCGATGGCGACCCGGAGGGCACCGAGCTGCTCCACCGCCTTGGCGGCGGCGAGCACCTTCCAGGGGTAGATCACCTGCCCGTCGATGATGACGGCCGCGATCCCCTTCACCGATTTCACCGGGCGCTGCGTGCGGTACAGCACCAGATCCTGACGCACCCGGGCGCGGGATTCCTCGATGGCCCCCTGCAGCTTCTCCAACAGGTTCATCCCGGGCTGGAAGTCCGGATCCATTTCCGCCGGCGCCGACTCGGCCATGGCGCCGATGGGCGCGAGACTCGACCCCAGCTTGATGAAGGAGGCGACGATGACGTCGAACTGGGCCCCCATGGCCTTGGCCGCGTTCGCGGCGATTTCCACCCCCTCCGGGGTGACCCCCATGAGGAGGCAGGTGCGATAGCCCCGGGAGGCCAGCTGCTCGCCCAGCATGGCACCCGCCCCCGACTTGGTCGGGTACAGGCTGGGCCGTTTCGGGGGGGTAGAGGGAGTCGCAGTCACTGGGTGCGAAGATACGAGAAACCGGCATTCTGAAAAGAGGGAGACCCCGGTTATCTTTCGGCCCGTCCCCCCTCACCCCAGGACGCGCTGTGCCGACTAACTCGCTGACCGTCACCGATAACCGCACCGGCAAGAGCTACGAGCTGCCCATTCAGGACGGCCTGGTCCGCGCCGCCGACCTGCGGCAGATCCGCACCGGCCCTGACGATTTCGGGCTCATGAGCTACGACCCGGCCTACATGAACACGGCCGAATGCCGCAGCGCCATCACCTTCATCGACGGGGACAAGGGAATCCTGCGGTACCGGGGCTATCCCATCGACCAGCTGGCGGAAAAGAGCAGCTTCCTGGAGACCGCGTACCTCCTGCTCAACGGGGAGCTGCCCTCCAAGGCCGAGCTGGAGAACTGGGTCTATAACGTCATCCATCACACCATCATCCACGAGAACATCAAGAAGTTCATCGACGGCTTCCACCATGACGCCCACCCCATGGGCGTGTTCGTCAGCACGGTGGCCGCCCTGTCGACCTTCTACCCGGAAGCCAAGCACATCGACGACGAGGTCTCGCGGCGGAACCAGATCTTCCGGCTCATCGCCAAGACCCCGACGCTGGCAGCCTTCGCCCACCGCCACAACGTGGGGATGCCGTACGCCTACCCCGACAACGACCTGAGCTACACCGGGAATTTGTTGAACATGATGTTCAAGGCCACCGAGGTGAAGTACGTCCCCAACCCGGTGCTGGAGAAGGCCCTCGACGTGCTCTTCATTCTCCACGCGGACCACGAGCAGAACTGCTCCACCGCCGTGATGCGGGCCATCGGGTCGTCGCACGCAGATCCCTACTCCGCCATGGCGGGTGCCGCGGCGGCGCTGTACGGGCCCCTGCACGGCGGGGCCAACGAGCAGGTGCTCCGGATGCTGCGCGAAGTGGGGGACAAGTCGAAGGTGCCGGCGTACATCGAACGGGTGAAGCGGGGCGAGGTGAAGCTGATGGGCTTCGGCCACCGCGTCTACAAGAACTACGATCCCAGAGCCAAGATCATCAAGCAGACCGCGGATCAGGTGTTCGAGGTGACGGGCAAGAACCCCTTCATCGACCTGGCGCTCGAGCTCGAGCGGATCGCGCTGCAGGACGACTACTTCGTTTCGCGGAAGCTCTATCCCAACGTCGATTTCTATTCGGGGATCATCTACGAAGCCATGAAGTTCCCGGTGGACATCTTCCCCGTGCTCTTCGCCATCGGCCGGACGCCGGGCTGGCTCGCGCAGTGGCAGGAGATGCTGCTCGACAAGGAACAAAAAATCGCGAGGCCGCGGCAGAATTACGTGGGAGCGCCCGAGAGGGCGTACGTGCCGATACAGAAACGATAAGACGTCGAGAAACACTACGTCGAGAAGCAATACGTCGAGAAACAAGGCGTATACGTCTTGCTTCTCGACGATTTGCTTCTTGACGCTTTGTTTCTCGACGCCTT
>DATMOQ010000325.1:0-19150 GCA_035568195.1 Gemmatimonadales bacterium | reverse complement strand
AGTACGCCCGGCCGTCGGCGGCCAGCCCGCACACGTGCCGGTCGCCCACGGTGAGGGTGCGAAAGTGCAGCCCTCCGGACACCGGTGCCGGGGACGTGACGCCGTTGCCCCAGCAGTAGGCGCTGCTGTTGGCGGCCAGGGCACAGGTTTGCGTCCCCCCGGCATCCAGCGCTTTGAACACGAGGGCCGTCGCGACCGGGACGGGGACGAGGCTCGAGACGGTATCGCCGGTGCCGAGCTGGCCGCTCGCATTGAGGCCCCAGCAGTAGGCGGCGCCCGCGGCCGTGAGCCCGCAGGCATGTCCGCTCCCGCCGCCGAGCCCGACGAATTGGTAACCGCCCGCCAACGGAACCGGGCTGGTGGACGGGGTCTGCATGCCGTTGCCGAGCTGGCCCAGCGCGTTGACGCCCCAGCACAGCGGCGTCCCGCCGGCCGTCAGGCCGCAGACGAACCCGACCGAGGCGTCGAGGACCACCAGGGCCGAATCAGCGGTCAGGAGTTCCGGGGTCAGGGTGACGGCGCCGGCGCCGCCCGCCCCGGGGTTCTCCCCCCAGCAGTAGACCTGCCCCGAATGGAGTCCGCAGGTGTCGTTCCAGCCGGTGGTCAGGCCCTGGAGGGGCGGCGCCTGGGAGACCGGGAGCGGGAAGACACTCGAACCGGGGGTGGCGCCGACGCCCAGGCGGCCGCGGAAGTTCGAGCCCCAACACCACGGAAAGTCGGCGGGGATGTCCCCGCACGTGAACGTGCCGCCTGCATGGATCCCGCTGAACGAGAGGAAGGTGGGTGAGGCGACCGGCACCGCGCTGAGCAACAGCGATGGCACGCCGAGCTGGCCCAGGTCGTTGGCACCCCAGCAGAACGCGAGGTTGCCGGTAGTGAGGCCGCAGGTGTGATCGGCCTCGCCGGCCGAGATGGCCTGGAAGACCGCGGGCAGAATGCCGACCGACACCGTACTCCGGATGGTGTCGAAGCCGGCGGTGAGCTTGGCAAAGCCGGGGGACCGGCCCAGCACCACCCCGCCGCTCGACACGGTGAACACGGCGGTATCGCTGCTGGTCCAGACGATCGCCCGGTTACGGAGCGTGTCCCCTTGGGGATCCAGGCCGAAGGCCGTGAAGGGGACGGATCCACCGAGGACGGTGAGAATCGGTCCCTGGTCGATCCCAACGGAGACGATCCGCGCGGCGATGCGTACGCCGGCACTGCCCTTCACGGTGTCCGCTGAGGCCGTGATGCTCACGCTGCCGGGCCGCAGCGTCCGTACCAGTCCGGAGGCGGACACGGTAGCCACGGAATCGGTCGAGCTGGTCCAGACGAACCGGACGTTCTGGATCGGGTGACCGGACGGGTCTGCGGCCTGGGCGGACAACTGGACCGAGTCACCGGCTACGAGCGCGATGCTGTCCGGCGTGACGCGGACGCTGACGATCGGGGCAGGGAATGTGAACGAGGGGTCGCACGCGGCGACGAGGAGAACGGTGACTGCGACCCGCTTCACGGCCCCACTTTACGACACGCGCCGGGTTTTGCGCCGCATGAAGTCCATCAGAATGAACTGTCCCAGGGTCATCGTGTTGGTGAAATACGCCTTGCCGCGGCAGATGGCGCTCACCTGTTTCACGAATTCCACCAGGCTCCGGTCCCGGGCCAGCATGAAGGTGTTGATGAGGATCCCGGTGCGGCGGCACAGGCCCACTTCCCGGTAGGTCTCGCGCAGAATCTGGGGATCGAGTCCCATCGAGTTCACGTAGATCCGGCCGTCCGGGAGCGTGAGGGCGGAAGGCTTGCCGTCCGTGATCATGATGATCTGGCGGTAGTCCTTCCGCTGTCCCACCAGGATCCGGCGCGCGAGCTTGAGCCCCTCGGCGGTGTTGGTGTGATACGGCCCCACCTGGGCGTGGGCGAGCTGCGCGAGGGGGATCTCCTCGGCCGTGTCGTGGAACAGCACCACCCGCAGCGTGTCGCCCGGAAACTGCGTGCGGATGAGATGGGTGAGGGCCAGCGCGACCTTCTTCGCGGGCGTAAATCGATCCTCGCCGTACAGCACCATCGAGTGCGAGCAGTCGAGCATCAGGACCGTGGCCGACGACGACCGGTATTCGGCCTGGTGCACCATCAGATCCCCGTACTCCAGGTTGATGGGCACGCCCAGTCCCTCGCGCTCGAGCGCGTGGGTGAGGGTGGCGTTGACGTCCAGGTTGAGCGTGTCGCCGAACTCGTACGGCTTGCTGGCGGCTTCGGCCTCGACGCCGGTAGCCAGGTGCTCGGTCTCGTGGGCGCCGAAGCTCGACTTGCCGATGGAGCCCATCAGGTTCCGCAGGGTCTTGTAGCCGAGGAAGTCGATGCCCTTTTCGGTGAGGTTGAACTGGACCTGCTGGGCGGCTTCCCGGGCCATCCCGCCGGGCCCGAACATCGGCTGCTGTCCGGCGGGCATCTGCGGGGCCTCGGTGACGTTGAGATAGCCCTCGTCCATCAGCTTCTGCACGATCTTGTCGAGCAGCTCGGACAGCTGCCGTTCCAGATCGGCATCACGCGCTCCGTCGCCCGTCGACTCGCCGCGCAGAACCTGGAGCATTTCGGGCGTGAGCTGGCCCGAGTCCATGAGGGCCTGCAGGATGGCCTGGCGGAGGGCGTCGAGCGAGCGGTCGGACTGATCGTCGGAAAGGTCGCCCCAATAGGGCTGCTGGCCGCCGGCAAAGCCGGACTGGAGGAGGAAGTCCGCCAGCTGATCGAGCAGGCCTTGCAGGTTGATCGTGTCGGCCAGCTCGGGCAGGTACTTCTGATAGGTCGTGTAGCGCATCGCCCTACCCCAAACTTGTGGGGGTGGCGACCTTTCCCGCAATGTCCGAAGACGCTCTCCGCTTCCGTCTCGGCGCGCTCGCCCACCGCAACTTCCAGCTGTTCTTCCTGGGCCAGGGGACCTCCCTGGTGGGCACCTGGATGCAGTCGGTCGCCCTCGGCTGGCTCGTTCTCGAAATCACGAATTCCCCCTTCCTCGTCGGTCTCAACTCCGCGCTGCGCTCCCTTGGTGTGCTGTTGTTCACGCTCTACGCCGGCGTGGTCGTCGACCGCGCGGACAAACGGCGCCTGATCGTGATCACGCAGATCTTACAGATGGTGGAAGCGCTGATTCTGGCCGTGCTGGTGTGGACGCACACCGTGGCCGTCTGGCAGGTGATGGTCCTCGCCACGTTCGTCGGGATCGTGAACGCGTTCGACATCCCGGCCCGCCAGTCGTTCATGGTGGACCTGGTGGGGAAGGAGGACCTGGTCAATGCCATCGCCCTCAACTCGTCCCTGTTCAACGCCACCCGGATCATCGGCCCGGCCATCGCGGGTGTCATCATCGGCGCCGGCGGTGTGGGTCTCTGCTTCTTTTTGAACGGCGTGAGCTACATCGCGGTGATCTGGGGTCTGCTCGCCATGCGACTTCCTCCGTTCGTTCCGCGGCCGAGTACCGAATCCGAGTGGCAGCGCTTCCGGGGCGGGCTCCGGTTCATCCTGGGGGACCGGCGGATGTCCGCGCTGGTGGCGCAGGTCGCGATCCTCTCCCTCTTCGGCTTCCCGGTGCTCGTGATGATGCCGGTCTTCGCGCGGGACGTCCTGCATACCAATGCCGGCGGGTACGGCGCCCTGATGGCGGCCGTGGGGGCCGGGGCGATGCTCGGGGCGCTGGGTCTCGCGCTGTTATCGGATCGGGTCCCGAAGGGGAGGACGCTGCTGGGCGGGGGCGTCGCGTTCAGCGTGCTGCTGTCGTTCTTTGCGGTCTCCCCGTGGTTTTCGGTCTCGCTGGTGCTCCTGGCGCTGACCGGTTGCGGGATGATCGTCACGACGGCGCTGACGAATACGCTGATCCAGACGCTGGTGCCCGACGAGCTCCGGGGCCGGGTGATGGGTTTCTACGCCTTCATGTTCGTCGGGATGGCGCCCCTCGGGGCCTTCCAGGCCGGCTGGCTGGCGGAGCGCATCGGCGCGCCGTATGCGACGGTCCTGGGTGGGGTGATCTGTCTGGCGTCGATGCTGTGGACCTGGTGGAAAGTGCCGGCCTTGAGAGAGACGATGTAAGCGGTCAGCTAACAGCCGTCAGCCGTCAGCAGGCTGATCGCTGACAGCTGATGGCTGACAGCTCTACTCCAACTGTCTGCGTCGCGCTTCCGAGACGATGACGGCCGCCGCGCCCGGGAATCCCAGGCGCTCAGTGTTCAGCACCATGTCGTAGTGCACGGCGTCCTGCCGCGACCGGCCGTAATGCGCCTTGACGTACCGGTCCCGGTCCCGGTCGATCTCATCGAGCACCCTCTCCGCCTCGCCCCGCTCCACGCCCAGGTGCTCCACCGCCATTTCCATCCGCCAGGCCCGGGAACCGACGAGGTAGACGTGCAGGGCGTTGGGCCGGCGGGCCAGGACCGCCTGGGCGCCACGTCCCACGAGCACCGCGCGTCCGTGCGTCGCCGCCTCGTGGATCACGCGCTCCGTGATCTTCACGATGGTGGCTTCTTCGGCCTCGGCGTCGGGCAGGGCCGTGGTGCCGGCGGTGGTCCCGGCCGACATCTCAGGCGACGCGGCGGCCAGGTTGCGGGCGATCCGGGTCAGGAGACCCGGCGCCCGTTCTTCTTTCTGTGCCACCTCGTCGGGCGGAAGCCCGGCCCGCCGGGCCACTTCATTCACGAATTCGTTGTCGATCACCGTCCAGCCGAGGTCGGTCGCGACCTTCTTGGCCACTTCGGAGCCCCCCGCGGCGTATTGCCGCGTGACGGTGATGAGCGGGGGATGGCTCAATGCCGGTTGCCCAGGTTGCGGCGGAGGTCGCCGAGGTTCAGGACCGGAAGTCCGCCCTCGGTCGGGACGATGATGACGAGGTTGTCCGAGCCCTTCATGTCCCGCAGGACCTCCAGATACTGTTTGGTGAGCGCTTCGGGCGTCAGGGTCACATTCAGCAGCCGCACCTGCTCGGCCTGCAGGCGCGCCACTTCCACGCGATGGCGCTCGGTTTCCACCTGCTGTTCCTGCGCGATCTTGGCGTTGATGGCCTGGACCACGACGGCCGGGGGCTGGAGGTCGCGCAGGAAGAACGCGGTGACGGTGGCGATGCGGAACGGACCGGTCCCACTGCGCGGCTGCGTGATGAGCGCCGAGTCGACCAGGGCTTCCATGGTCTGCGCGATCTGGGTGCGCTTGGCGATGTCGTTGATGGAGTACTGCACCATCCCGTCGCGGACGCCCTTGCGGATGGCGTTGAGGACGGCGCCCTGGATCTGCTGCTCGTCCCCGATCTCGGTGTAGATCTTCGGCGCCTGCATGGGGTCGATCTGCCAGCGGATGGACACCTCGATGTGCATGCCCATCTGCTCGCTGGACAGCGCTTCGATCTCCTCGACCTGCTGTCCGGCGGGGGGCCACTGCTCCTCACGGGACGAGAAGCGCTCGACCGAGGCCCAGGGGGGGACGATGCGGATGCCGGGGAGCAGCGGGGCGGAGGACACGGTGCCGAAGGCGTGCTGAACGCCCACCTGTCCGGGGTTGATCACGACGTTGGCGGCGCCGAGGACCACGAGCACGCCGACGATGGCGAGCCCCAGCGAGGTCAGCTTGAGAATCCCGCCGACGGGGCGGCCGGCCCCGGAGTCGGACTTCACGAACGACGCGCCGAGCCGGACGAAAAACGCGGCGAGGAGCAGGACAAAGCCCAGGACCATCGTGCCCATGAGAACTCCGGGAGGGGGAAGGGTCTACTGAAAGAGGTTGGGACCTCCGCCGCCGCCCAGACCACCGGCTCCCTTGCCGAACGGAGGCTCCTTGGGAGCGGGCCGGGCGCGGACGTACCCGAGCTCTTCGGACCGCGAGATCCGACGCCCGGCGACGAGCCCTTCAAGGATCAGCTCACAGGCGGAGACCAGGGTGCCGGGGTCTTTCTTGCCCGCCAGGCCCACGCGGTCGACCAGGTCGAGGAGCCCCGGGACTACGCTGAATCCCTTGAGGCAGGCCTCCGAGCGCTCGTCGGTGGAGATCTTGAGGGCGCCTCCCTCGTCGAACCAGTGCACGATGTCGTCGACGTTGGCGCCGCCGACCCGGGCGTCGAAGGTGGCGCCCGCCGCCTTGCGGATCAGCTCCTTCGCGATGGTCTCCGGCCCCTGCAGCTCTCCTTCATACTCGAGCTCGAGCTTGCCGGTGATGGCGGGGAGGGCGGCGTAGACGTCCGACACCCGCGGCACCACCGTCTTTTCCTTGCACAGCACCGCCCGCCGCTCCGCGGCGGAGACGACGTTCTCGATGAGGGAGATGGGCAGGCGCTGGGACACGCCGCTCTTCTTGTCCACCCGCTTGTCGGCGCGGGCCTCGAACGCCACCCGCTCCACCAGCTCGCTCAGGAAATCGGGCACCCGCACCGGGCGGCCGCCCCGGTTGGTCCACGCCTCCTGGGTGGTGATCCCGACGCCCAGCTCCACCGTGAGCGGGTAGTGGGTCACGATCTCGGAGCCGATCCGGTCCTTGAGCGGCGTGATGATCTTGCCCCGCGCCGTGTAGTCCTCGGGATTGGCGGTGAAGACGATCGCGACGTCCAGCTTGAGCCGCACCGGATAGCCCTTGAGCTGGACGTCCCCTTCCTGCATCACATTGAAAAGCCCGACCTGGATCTTGCCCGCCAGGTCCGGCAGCTCGTTGATGGCGAAGATCCCGCGGTTGGCGCGGGGGAGCAGGCCGAAGTGCATGGTCAGCTCGTCGGCGAGCAGGTGCCCGCCCCGGGCCGCTTTGATGGGATCCACATCGCCGATCATGTCGGCGATGGTCACATCCGGAGTCGCCAGCTTTTCGACGTAGCGCCGGTCACGCGGGAGCCAGCCGATGGGCGCGGCGTCCCCGCGCTCGGCCACCAGCTCCCGGCCGAACTTGGAAATGGGGCTGAAGGGATCGTCGTTGATTTCGGAGCCCGCCAGCACCGGGATCTCTTCGTCCAGGAGCGTCACCATCTCCCGGAGAATCCGGCTCTTGGCCTGCCCGCGCAGTCCCAGCAGGATGAAGTTGTGCCGGGAGAGCACGGCGTTGACGAGCTGCGGGACGACGGTCTCGTCGTACCCCACGATCCCCGGAAACAGGGGCGAGCCGTTCTCGAGGAGACAAATCAGGTTCTCCCGCAGCTCGTCCTTCACGCTGCGGGCGCGCCGGGCGGCGCTGGCCCACTCGGTCTGGCGCAGCTCACCCAAAGTGGCCGGTTTGGTGATCATGTCCGACGTTAACCGGGGGACGCGCGCGGTGTAAAGAGCCGCGCCGCGGCCACTCCCCAGGGCTTCAGGTCCAGCGCGACGCGACGGTCTCCCGATACCGGCAGCGCATCGGCATTCATCTCCACCAGGTTGACGGCTCGCGCGGCGGTGAACGCGCAGGCGGCCGGCCAGACTCCCACGCTGCGTCCGGTGCCGGCGACATCCAGGACCTTCACCACGGATCCATCCCCATCGTCGGCCCGCTTGGCGCCGATCACCATCGTGCCCGGGTCGGGAATGAAGAGCGCGGTATCCCGGGAGATGAGGGCGCCGGAAGACGCACGGTCGACGGCCGGGCCGACGTACAGCGGATCGCAGGCTGCCCAGCCGCGCCGGACCGGCTCGGCCGCGTCACCGGGAGCGACGAGCGAAACGCGGAACCGGAACGTGAACGGCCCCTCCTGCCGCGCCGCGTAGTTGGTGAACCAGTAATTGTTCATCGCGTACGCCAGGAGTGTGCCGTCCGGCGTGATGCGACGGGACCAGACTCCGCGGAAGATGTCGTTCAACGTGAACATCGGCGTGTCGGGCCCGCTCCACAGGACCCCGTCCGTCCCCTCGTGGAGCCAGACCCAATGCTGATGGCAGAACCAGTCCCGGCAGGCCCCCGGTTGCTGATCCCGCTCCGCGGTCATCCGACCCAGCGGGATCTCCATTTCGACCGTCGGCTGGGTGAAGGCGAAGGGGAACGCGAAGTAGAGCGCTTCCTTCCCTTCGGTGGGACCTTTTTCCAGCCGGTTTTCGAAATCCACCCACGGGAGGGCGTCGTAGAGCGTGATGGTCGACGTGAGAACGTCGAATCCTTCGAGGCGACGCTCGATCACCAGCCGCACGCCGATGCCCGGAAGACGCTCCCGCTTGACACTCACCAGCGTCGCCTGGAGAACGTCCAGCGTGGGCGGGTTAGCGACGGTGCGCCGGTCCCCCGACGACCACAGCGCGGACCGGTCCCCGCCGGTGACGAACACGGCCTGATTGAGGCCCGACCAGGGTGACGGCTTCACCCGCTCGCGGCCGTCGGGGCCGGTGAGCGAGGCGACCGCCCCGGTGGCCGGGTCGATCCGGACCCGGAACCCTCCCGCCGCGGCGTCCGTCGCCGAGCCCTCGTCCATCGGGGGGCGGGCGGCGTGATCGGACTCGTTCAGGGCGAGATAGCCCAGGGCGGGGACGTTGGTGACGAGGGCGAGTGCGTCCCCGTCGGCCAGGTCGACGGCCGGTACATCCACGCCGCCGGCGGCCCAGGCCTTCCCGGCGCCGCCCGGGACGCGCACCACGTCGGTGCGGATCCAGCTTCCGGCATTGAAGGCCACCCGCCACCGCCCGCGGTCCTGTCCGGCCGCCAGGCGGGTCAGGCCGTCGGCGATCTGTGTTTGCGCCGTCGCCTGAGCACCGAGGACGAAGCGGCGCTTGTACTCCCACTGTTCCACGGTCTGCCGCGCGTCGGGGGCGTCGATGCTCTCCGCCGCGCCCCAGGTATGCTCCCCGAACAGCAGCGCGTCCCGCCAGGCGGCGCGGCGCTCCGCCATCCGGGCTCCGATACGGGCGGAGCGGCCGTCGTCGGGAGCGTCGGTGTGGTCGTCCCAGAGGGCGAGGATGTCGGCGGCGCGCAGGGCCAGCTGGGCCCGCCGGAACATCGCGAGCTCCCGGGCGGTGGACGCGGCGCCATCCTCCCAATAGAGGCCCGTGTCCCCGCGACGTACCGGGATCCGGGTGCCGTAGCGGCTCTCGACGTCCCGGAAAAAATCCTCGGCGCGCCCCGGCACGATCCGCGGGTACGCGAAGCGCCGGTTGAAGTCCTCCATATTCGTGATCATGTGTTCGTCGACGGGTGCGTTGTCCCACTGCATGCCGTAGAGGAGCGCGACGTCGTAGGACCAGTCCGGGGAGAGGAACACGGGGTTGGTGAGCAGCCAGTCCGACAATCGGCGGCCCATTTCCGCCGCGCCCAGATGGAACCCGAAGCGCAGGCCGTCCCCGTAGTGATGATTGCGCCAGTGCAGCACGCGGCTTCCGTCCGGAGACTCCCACCAGTAGAGCTGGGGGTAGGACGTCCAGGGGCCGGTGAGGCCGTTCTCCACGCCTTCGGATTCGGGCAGGAGCGGGACCGCGCGATCCGGATTGGGGCCGGAGGCCAGGTACTTCACGCCGCTCGCGGCGAGGATCATCGGGAAGGTCGGGATCTGTCCCGGGACGTCGGTGATCTGGGCCGACACGAATCCCAGACCGTTTTCACGGGCGAATACGCCGGCCGGCCACACCATCCGGGCCGCGGTCTCGTGGTCGAGGATTCCGGTAAGCAGGTTGGCGAAGAGCGCCTGAAATCCGATCTTGCCGTCGCGGGCCGCCTGAATGAGGGCCTGGGCCCGCTCGGGGTCCCGGTTCTCCGTGTACGAAATGATCTGGAGTGCGCACTCCGCGCTCCACCGGTAGTCGGGGTCCCGGGCCAGGCGCGCCAGCGCGGCGTCCAGGTTGCGCCGGTGGATCTCGAGACAGCGCTCCTGCAGATCCGTGTAACCGATGTCGGTGTGGTTGGTCGACAGCCAGTACAGGGTCCAGCGCTTCGGCGGATCGAGCCGGATCCGGCGGCTGGCGCGGCGATCCCGGCCGACGACGATTTCGAACTGGTACTCGGAGGGTTCGGAGAGCGGGACCAGTACTTCGCCGGCGAGTGTGAGACCGGCCGGAGTGGGCAGGAGTCCCGCCGAGCCCACCAGCTGTCCCCGGCGGTCCAGGACCCGGGCGCGCGCGGCCGGCGCGTCGAGTCCGGTCACGACCACGCGGACCAGGTTGTTATGACCGTCGGGCTGCGCATACAGCGCGGTGGGGTGGGCCTCGACGACGGGCCCGGGTGCCCCGGTGCTCAGCCGGTTCTGCAGCGCCGCCGCCACGCCGGCCAGAGAACCCAAGAAACTCCGGCGATCCGTCATACATCCGACCTCGTTTCTGACGTCGTATCTCCGGTGAACGCGCGCGCCCTTGACGGGTATGTGCTCAATGCTACCTTTTTCCCGCGCCGGCTGGCTCACCCGCACCTATCTCGAAGGAGTACGTAATGAAGCGTCTCGCACTGGCCGTAGCCCTCGTGGCCCTCGGTGCCTGCGCCAAGGACAATGCGCAGTCCGGTGGCACGATGGCGGCTGACACGTCGCATATGATGGCCGACACGACCAAGAAAATGGCCGACACGACCCATATGCAGATGGCCGACACGTCGAAGAAGATGGCGCCTGCGGCCGCTCCGGCTGCCAAGGCTCCGGCGAAGGCTCCGGCCAAGAAGCCGTAGGCTTCGAGCCGTACCGTGGACGATCAAAGCCCGGGTTTGCTCCCGGGCTTTTCGTTTTCCAGGAGCCACTGCACGGTCCGCGCCACCGCGTCCCGCGGCGTCGTGACCGGATGCCAGCCCAGCTCCCGCCGCGCGCGCTCGGCCGCGAACGGATTCTCTTCGGCCAGAAAGCGGACCGCCGCGCCTCCGACTCCCGGATACCGCCCGGGGCTCCGGAGCATCTGCCAGCGGGCCCAGAGATCGACCGCCACCCGCGCGACACCATAAGGAAGGCGGATCCGGCGCACCCGGATGCCCAGGGCGTCGGCGAAGGCGTCGACGAATCCGCGCTGCGTGTGGCGGTCGGGGCCGTCGTCGGTAGTGTTGAACGCCCGTCCGCCGGCGGAGGGCGTGCGGAGCGCGAGCACGGCGGCCGCGGCGACATTCCCGGCGTACACGCACGAGAGGTGATTGGTGCCGGTCCCCACCTGGGGAACGATTCCCTGGCGGATGGCCGACAGCACCCGCGGCGAGAGGAGCCGATCTCTCTCTCCATAAATGACGTTCGGGCGCAGCACGGCGGCGTCCGCTCCGGCCGCCACTCCGTCCCACACCATCTGCTCGGCTTTGCGCTTGCTCTGGGCATAGTAGTCGTGGTCCCAGAGGGGGCCGAACTGGAAGTCTTCGTCTACGTGCCCGGCGCCCGCGGCATAAGCGTTGCCTCGGCCATAGACCGCCACGGACGAGATGTGCACCAACCTGACTTCGGCGGCGCGGGCGGCCGCCACGGCGAGGCGGGTTCCGCCCACGTTCACGTCGAAAAAATCCGATCGCGTGCCGCGCTGAGCGATGACGGCGGCGCAGTGGATCACGCCCGCCACGCTGTTGGCGGCGTGTCGCCACGTCCGCTCGTCGGTGACGTCGCCTTCCACCACCTGGACCCCCGGCGCCTCGACCAGGTGCCGGCTGGGAGGACGTACCAGCGCCCGTACCGGCGTCCCTTCCTCCAACAGGGCACGGATCGTGTGACTCCCGACCAGCCCGCTCCCGCCGGTGACGAGGACCGTCATGCAGGGTCGAAGCGGGGAATGGGAAGCGGAAGACCGGTGACGCGCGCCTCGATCATGCCGACCCGGACGAGGGCCCCCTCGACCACCTCCCGGCGCAGCACGGCCAGGCCCATCCACACGCCCGATCCCGGCGGTCCTTCGGGAACCCACGCGACGCTGGTCAGCCGCCCAACGTCCTTGTCCTCCAGGAGGACCGGCTGCGCCGTCCGCCACTGCTCGGGTGGCTCGCTGGAGAGCAGGAGTCCCCGCAATCCCCGGTTCGGGTGTCCGCGGAAGTGCACCCGGGAGACGGTCTCCTGCCCGGTATAGCAACCCTTGGTATAGGAGACGCCGCCGATCTCGTCGTACCGGATCTCTTGCGGCAGGGTGCGGTCGTCGGCCTCGGAGATCAGCTCCGGCCACCCGGCGAGAATGCGGGCGAGCTGCAGGACGGCGGGATCGCATTCCACCGCCCCCGCGGCCGCCAATCGGCTCCGGATCTCTTCGAGTGGCGCCGCAGGCCCGATCCATTGGAGTGTGAAGGGCGCGCCGTCGGGGGTCCGAGCAACCTCGATGTCTCCCGCCGCTTCGACTTTGCCGGCGCTCTGGGGGACGGGGACGGAGAGTCGCGCTGCCTCCGCCAGGGAAAGCGCGGCCGGCCCCGCCAGTCGAAGCACCTTGAGCTCCGGGGTTCGGTCGGCCACCTGGGCCAGCCGGGGCGGGATGGATCGCTGAAAGATCAGGGCCGCGCGCTCCCGTCCCTCGCCGGACGTGGTGAAACGGACGACCTCGGCGCGGCGCCCGGCCCAGCCGTCGACGACGATCATCCCTTTCGGTGTGAGCAGGGCTCCGTAGGCGAAAGCGCCGTCCCCGGGCCGTTCGATGTCATTGGTCAACAGGCCCTGCATGCAGGCGACGGCTCCGGGTCCCGAGAGATCGAACACCCCGGCGGGCACGAAGGCGAGCACGGCGCCGGAGCGAAGCGCCTGAGCCGCCGCCGGAGTGACCAACGCGGGGCCGATCCGCGTGAGTGTAGCGGCGGACTCCGGTACGGCGGTCATCCCAGCACCGAGTGGAGAGCGATGTAGAAATCCTTCCAGGAAGCCCTGATCGGGTCAACGCCTCAAGGTAGTCGAAGCCGCGGGCCATGGCCCAGCCATGCGTCTGATCACCCGTAGCGCCCCGCCAGCGCGTAGGCCCGGTCGAGCAGCTCCACGGGATGACGTACGGGGACGGGACGTTCAGTGGCGGCGAGCCCGGCGCCGATCTGCATGACGCAACCGGGGTTGCCGGTGAGCACCAGATCCAGGCCCGCCTCCTCGAGGTTCGTGATCTTGCCGGCCAGCACGGACCGGGACAGCCCGGGCTCCACCACCGTGTACAGTCCCGCGCTGCCACAGCACTTCTCGGCGTCGGCCACGGGAATCAGCCGCAGCCCGGGGATGCTCTTCAAGATCTTGAGCGGCGCGTCGGCGACCCGCTGCGCGTGGACGAGGTGACAGGGCGGGTCGTAAGCGACCCGCTCCTCGATGCGCCCGCCCGGCACGGGGCCGGCGCTCGCCAGGAGCTCGCTCACATCTCGGACGCGGGCGGCGAACCGGGAGGCGGCGGGATCGTCCGGGAGCAGGTGGCCATAGTCTTTGAGAAGCGCTCCGCAGCCGGCGCTGTTCACGACGATGGGCTCGTCGCCGGCGCCGAAGGCTTCGACGTTCCGGCGCGCGAGGTCCCGGGCGGCGCCGGTCATTCCCGCGTGGGCGTGGAGCGCACCGCAGCAGACCTGCCCGGCGGGTGTGCCGGTGCGGAACCCGTTCACTCCCAGGGTCCGGATCGTAGCGGCGTGGACGTGGGAGAAGAGACCGTCCATGATGCATCCGCTGAAGAGCAGCGCACGTCCTGCGGGAGTCGGGAGTCGGGAGTCGTCCACTCCAGTGACAAGCCGGTCTCCCCGTGTTGCGTCGAGCATGCCCATCGAAAATCCAATTCGACTCGTGCCGGCGAGACGACGGGGGATGCCCGTAGCACGGAGCAGGCGCGCGAAGGCGTAGACGACTCGAGAAACACCGGGTGTGGTCAAGAGCCAGAGGGCGAGCCGCGCGATCACCGGGACCGATCGAGTCTCCGCCATCCGCTCCCGCGCTGCTTCCAGGCCCCGGCCGTACCCAACGCCGGAGGGACAGACGGGTTCGCACCCCCGGCAGCCAAGGCAGCGGTCGAGATGGAGCTGGAGGTCGGGGTCGTCGGGGGCGATGAGGTGCTGCTCGAGCGACCGCATCAGCTCGATGCGGCCGCGGGGGCCGTCGGCCTCGTCGCCCGTGACCAGGAACGTGGGGCAGGCCTGCAGGCAGAACCCGCAGTGGACGCACGCGTCCAGCGCGGCAAATCCGCCGCGGTCCGGCAGGGCCGTCATTCCGCGGCTTCGGCGGCCTGTACCAGGACCCCGTTGGGGTCGAAGGTACGGCGCAGACCCGCGACCAGGGGACCCACGCCTTCTCGATACGCGCCGAAGTGGCCGACCGCGGTGCGCACCGACCAGGGGGCGCGCTCGAGGGTGAGGGGCACTTCCCGGGCGGCGAGCGCGCGGCGGAGTTTCATCAGCCGGTCGACGCTGACGTCTCCGGCCCAGCGTGCCGTGCCCGCGGTGGGGCTCGCCAGAATCCAATCGTCACCCACCTGGTGCTGCAGGAAGTCGAGCAGACTGTCGCTGCCGTCGGGGAGGCCGCCCACCCGGAAGACCACCGGTTTGGTGGCGAACCCTTCGGCGGCGTGCTGCCAGAACCGCTGGGCTTCCTCTCCCCGCACCGGGCTCAACCGTCCCCCACCCGCGATCCGCAGCTCCTGCTCGGCGGCCGCGACGTGCGGAGGGGACCCCACCAGGCGGACCGCCAGCAGCCAGTGCTCCCGGCGCGCGGGTGCGGGGGACAGGAGCTCGAGGGCGGCGGGCTCGAGGACCGCGGCGTGGATGTCGTCCACGACGTTGGTGAGATCCTCGCGGCTGCCCTCGAGCACCCACGTGACGTCGGCGCGGGGGAGCGTGCGAAGCCGCAGGTGCGCGAGGACGATCACGCCGAAGGCGCCGAAGGCCCCGGTCTCGAGACGCGTGAGGTCGTACCCGGCGACGTTCTTCATCACCTTGCCGCCGCTCTGAATGAGGCGGCCGTCTCCGGTCACGAACGCCAGTCCCAGGAGATGGTCGCGCACGCTGCCGAATCCCAGCCGGAGCGGTCCGGCGGTGGCCGTCGCGACGACGGAGCCCAGGGTCCGCCCGGCCAGGCCCGGGGGGTCCAGCGCCAGCCAGGCGCCCCGATCGGCCAGCTCCCGGCGCAGCACGTCCAGGCCCACACCGGCTTCGGCGGTGACGGTCAGATCCTGGCTTTCCAGGGAGGGGATCCGGTCCAGCCGGCGGGTGGTGAGGATCAAGTCGGCGGGAGCGTCTCCCGGCATCCAGCTGCCGGCTCCCTCCACGCGGACGCGCCAGCCCTCGGCATTCGCGGTCGCCAGCAGCAGGGCGACCGCGTCGGGGGCGGCGGGTGCCACCCGTGGCAGTTCGTCCCCCGAACGGCGTTCGAGGACGGCGTCCGGTCCCAGGAGGGTCGTGATTTTCTCGATGAGGCTCACGCGGCACTCCATTCCCGGCAGGCGTGGATCGGCACCACCTTGCCCGGATTTACGCGCTCGTGGGGATCGAAGACGCGGCGGACCGCGTGCATGGCCGCCAGGGACTGGCCGTCGAAGATCGCGGGCATGTACCGCAGTTTGTCGACGCCCACGCCGTGCTCTCCGGTGATGGTGCCGCCCGCCGCGATGCAGGCGTTCATGATCTCGGCGCTGGCGGCCTGGACGCGCGCCTGCTCGTCCGGATTGGTGGCGTCGAAGGAGATGTTGGGATGCAGGTTGCCGTCCCCGGCGTGGAAGACATTGCTCACCCGCAGGCGGTACCGCGCGGCGATGGCGCCGATCTCCTCCAGCACATCGGGAAGAGCGCTGCGGGGGACCACGGCGTCCTGGACCACGAGATCGCGGGACAGCCGCCCCATGGCACCGAAGGCCTTCTTGCGTCCCTGCCAGAGCCGTTCGCGCTCGGCGGCGTCGACGGCGGTCTTCACGTCGCGCGCGCCGTGGGCGCGGAGGAGCTCCGCCACCGCCTCCGACTCCGCGGCCACCGCGGTCTCGAAGCGCCCGTCGAGCTCCACCAGGAGGACGGCGGCGGCATCCCGCGGATAGCCCGCGGCGTACACCGAATCTTCGACGGCCCCGATGCAGGACCGGTCCATCATCTCCAGCGCAGCGGGCACGACCCCGCTCGCGATGATCGCGGACACGGCTTCGCCGGCGGCGCGAAGAGAGAGGAAGTCAGCCAGGAGGGTGCGGACGGCGTGAGGGATGGGAGTGAGCCGGACCGTGATCCGGGTGGCGATGCCGAAGCTCCCCTCCGATCCCACGAACCCGCCCACCAGATCGGGTCCCCAGACCTCACCGGCCGGGCTGCCGAGCTCGACCACCGACCCATCGGACAGGACCACCTCGAGGCCCAGGATGTGGTTGGTAGTGACCCCGTACTTGAGGCAATGGGGGCCTCCGGCGTTCTCGGCGACGTTGCCGCCCACGGTGCAGGCCGACTGGCTGGAGGGGTCGGGGGCATAGTGAAGCCCCATGGGCAGGACGGCGGCCGACAACTTGAGGTTCACCACGCCGGGCTCGACCACGGCGCGGCGGTTGGCCGGTTCGACGGACAGGATCCGATTGAGGCGGGTCAGGACCACCAGGACCGCGTCCGGCGCGGCGAGGGCGCCCCCCGACAGACCGGTTCCGGCGCCCCGCGGCACGAAGGAGACGTTCCGGGAAGCCAGAAGGCGGACGACGGCGATCAGCTCCTCGCGGGTGCCCGGGAGGACGATCAGTCCGGGGAGGGTACGGTGAGTGGGGAGGCCGTCCGCGGAGTAGGTCAGGCGTTCTGGTACGGAGGAACGCACGTGGGACCGGCCCACGATCGCGGAGAGATCTAGTTCTAGATCCACGGGGAGCACAGGTACAAGTATATAGGCAATGCCACAGCTAGACGCACAGACGCGCAGATGGTGAACGGAAAACGGGGGTCAGGACTGTTATCCTGACCCCCGTTGGCCATCTGTGCGTCTGTGCGTCTAGTCTTAAGCTGCTCTCCAGAATCCCTTGAGTGCCCGTCCGTCCGGGGATTCTCTGAGCTTCTCGAAGGCCCGTTCCCGGATCTGGCGGATGCGCTCCCGGGTGACGCCCATCAGGGCGCCGATCTTCTCGAGGGTCATGGCTTCGCTGCCTTCCTCGAGTCCATAGTAGAGATAGAGAATCTTGCGTTCGCGGGGGGCCAGGTACTTCTGGAAGATGCGGTCGATGAACTCGCGCATCAGCTTGCCGTCGGTGGTGTCTTCGATCTCGCCGCCTTCGATGCCGGCGAAGCGCTCACCCAGAGTGGCCGCGTCCTTGTCGCTCCGGTCCACCGGGGCATCCAGCGAGAGCTCGGCAGCGGTCATCCGGCGCGCGGTGCGGACGTTCTCGACGGTGTCCTCGAGCGCCGTGGCGATTTCGTTGTCCGTGGGCTCGCGGCCGAGCTCCTGCGAGAGGAAGGTCTCGGTGCGGCTCATGCGGATGAGCTGAGAGTTCTGATTCAACGGAATCCGGACGCTGCGGGTCTGCTCGGCCAGAGCTTTCAACACCGCCTGCCGGACCCACCACACGGCGTACGAGATGAATTTCACGCCCTGGTCGGGGTCGAACTTCTTGACGGCTTTGAGCAGGCCTTCGTTGCCGATGGCCACCAGCTCGGAGAGATCCAGCCCGTGGCCCTGATATTTCTTGACGTAGGAGATGACGAACCGGAGGTTGGCCGTCACCAGCCGTTCCGCGGCGCGCTCATCACCCTTCTGGACGCGCCGCGCGAGGCGGCGCTCTTCCTCGGGGTCCTTGATCAACGGGAGTTTTTGAATGTCCTGCAGGTACTGATCGAAGGCGCCTGATGGAGTGGAACGGAAGAACGCCTTTGCCTTGCCTGTGGACGACCGGGCCATGCACGGCACTCCCATCTTCGGCTGTAACGTTTTTAGGGCGGACGGTGCGAAAAACACGCGTCCATGGCCTTCCGGAAACCGCGCCAATATAGGGTTTGACCCAGAATGGTGCAAATTCCCGCAGTTTTCCACATCACAAGTTGTTGCTTCTACGGTTCAGTGCGTGGTTTGTCCACTATCAACAGGTCCTGTGGAGAAAGCATTCGAACGCACGTGACTGAGCCGTGTGGAGAGGTGGAAAGCGTGTGGGAAGTGGTTGAGGGATATGTGATTACTGCTTGACCGCCAGCAGCTCGCGAACCGCTCCCTCCGGCACCGCCACGGTCCATCCGGTGGTCACTCCTCCGTGCATCGCGCCGATGGTCTGCGGCAGCGCGAACCGCAAGTCTCCCGATCGCGCCTTCTTGTCGTTGCGCATGCGCGAGAGCAGCTGATCCACCGATGCCGCCGGCGGGCGCGCGACCGGCAGCCGGTACGCGGTGAGCAATGCCGAGAGGCGAGCCGCCGTTCCCGCTTCGGCGATGCCCAGCGTCTCGGCCAACCGGGCCTCGTACGCCATTCCGATGGCCACCGCTTCTCCGTGCAGCAGCGCATACCCGCTCGCGGCCTCCACCGCGTGACCGACGGTGTGTCCGAAGTTCAGTGCCGCGCGGACCCCGGCCTCCCGCTCGTCGGCCGAGACGATGCCGGCTTTGATCTCGACCGACCGCGCCACCAGCCGCTCGAGCGCCGGGTCTTTCCGGTCCGCCACCGCGGCGCCCTCCCGCTCGAGAAACGCGAAGTACTCGGCGTCGGCGATCACGCCGTGCTTGACCGCCTCCGCGATCCCGGCCGCCAGCTGCGGGGCGGGAAGCGAGTCCAGGGTGTTGAGGTCGGCCAGCACGAGGCGCGGCTGGTGAAACGCGCCCACCAGGTTCTTTCCGGCCGGGGTATTGACGCCGGTCTTCCCGCCGATCGAGGCGTCGATCATCGCCAGGAGCGTGGTGGGGACCTGAACGATCGGGATCCCGCGCAGGAACGTGGCGGCGACGAATCCGGCCAGATCTCCCACCACGCCGCCGCCCACCGCGACGATGACGGCGTCGCGCCCGACATGATGGGCCAGGAGCCGGTCGGTGAGATCGGCCCAGGTCTCCCGGGTCTTCCGGGCCTCTCCGGCCTGAAAACTGAGGAGGGGTGCGCTCAGGTCGTTCGCGGCCCGGCGGGCGTACGTGCGCTCGATCTGGTCGTCGGTGATGACGACGTACCGGTGGGCCGGCGCGTGACGGGAGAGCAGGGTGGGCAGGTCCGCCAGGAGCCCTCTGCCCACCATCACGTCGTATGCGGTCTCGCGGCCCGTACCGGACTCACCGGACCGGGCAACTCGGACGGTCACCACTGGAGTTCGGAGTGCCCCGCCGCCCGGTTGGCCGACCGGGCCAGGACGAACAGCAGGTCGGAGAGCCGGTTCAGGTAGACCAGCACGTCCTTGGGAATCGACTCGCCCCGCCCCAATCCCACCACCGCCCGCTCGGCGCGCCGGCAGGTGGTCCGGGC
>DATMOQ010000324.1:0-2880 GCA_035568195.1 Gemmatimonadales bacterium | reverse complement strand
CCTCACCACCGTGGCGCCCACCGGCACCATCTCCATCATCTCCGGCTGCTCCTCCGGAATCGAGCCGCTGTTCGCCGTGGCGTTCCTGCGGAACCAGGCCGGCGTGCTGATGCCCGACGTCAACGAGCAGTTCGTCGCCATCGCGAAGCGCGAAGGATGGTATTCCGAGGACCTGATGCGGCGCATCGCCGAAGCGGGCAACATCCACTTCGACGAAGTGCCGGCCAAGTGGCAGCGCGTGTTCGTCACCGCGCACGACGTGACGCCCGAGTGGCACATCCAGATGCAGGCGGCCTTCCAGGAGTTCACGGACTCGGCCATCTCCAAGACCTGCAACTTCGCGCACGATGCCACCGAGGAGTACGTCGAGAAGATCTATCGCGACGCGTTCCGCCTGGGCTGCAAGGGCGTGACCGTGTACCGCGACGGCGCCCGTGAGGGCCAGGTGCTTTCCACCGGCACCACCGCCAAGAAGGTGCAGGAGCACGCCGCCGAGAATTCACGTTCAGAGACGGCCGAGACGGCTGGCCGCAACGCCGAGCTCGAGGCGGAGCTGGAGCGGACCCGCGCGCAGCTGCACGACGCCGAGGCCGAGAACCTTCAGCGCCGCGCCAAACGCTCCCGGCCCGATCTGCTCCGCGGCGCCACCCGGCGCGTGGAGACGCCGCTGGGCACGATGTACGTGACCATCACCGAAGACGACCTGGGTCAGCCCTTCGAAGTCTTCGTGTCGCTGGGCAAGGCCGGTGCGCCTCTCATGGCCGACGTGGAAGCGATGGGGCGGCTCATCTCCCTGGCGTTGCGCTCGGGCATTCCCATGAAGGAGATCCACCGGCAGCTCCGCGGCATTTCCTCGGACCGCGTGGTGGGTCTCGGCCCCAACAAGGTGATGTCGGTGCCCGACGCAATCGGCATCGCCATCGAGAAGTGGATGCACGAGAAGCAGGGGATCCAGCAGGACCTCCTGGCCGGCACCACCCCCGGCGCGATTCCCGCCCGCGAGGTCATCAGCGGCAGGGACGGCACTCAGGGCGTCCGGGAGTCGGACGGCGCCCAGGACTTCATCGGGGCCTGCCCGGATTGCGGCTCGCAGCTGGCGTTCATCGAGGGGTGCGCGAAATGCCACGTCTGTGGCTTCAGCGAGTGCGGCTGAGCAACGTTCCAGTGTGAGGCCGGTCACAACGTGCCGCGAGGCAGGTAGTTAAATCTTGGGTATGACGGCGATTGCTCCCACCCGGCTCCAACCCAAGGGTTGGGCCCGCGTCGGTCCCTCCGGCGCGTACGCACTGCGACGGGGTGCCTGGTACCCCGTGGTCCGAGTCTCCACCAGCAGCATCGTGGTATTGGACGTGAACCGGCAGAATGTGCCGGTCGACCGCCGATTCCTCGAGCTGCGGTATCACCCGCCCGAGCGGTGGAGCGTGGTCCACTGCGAGCCCGCCACCCTGCGACGGCTCAATCGGGAGTTCCCGCTCACCTACGGCGTGTGTCCCGCGTGTCGCCACCGGCAGGGCTTCGAGATGCGGCCCACCGAGCTGACCTGCGACCGGTGTCATCAGCGCGCGACGGTGGCGTGGGATGAGCTGAGCTAGAGCAGCCATCAGCTATACCGCGTGCAGTACGTCTCCGACTTCAACCACCGCACTTCCCTCCGCCTGGAGATAGTACCCCCGCATCCCGTCGCAGAGAAATTGCAGATGGTCCTTGAGCACCGACGACTCGACCGCCCCGCCCAGGGCCCAGCCCGTGAACGGGCGGCACGGCTCCGCCGCTTTCAAGACCCGAAGGATCACTTTTTCCGTTCCGTCCGGGGCGGTGATCACCAGGCCGCCTCGGACGTCGTCGAGGGTGACCATGCCCTCGCTCTCCGCGATGAGGTTCTCACCCGCGCAGCCGACGGTGAGCCCGTCCCCGAACTTGTCCTGCATCGCCCGGTAGTGGGCCGTGAATCCCACCGAGACCCCGTGGACCCCGTCGTCGTTCTTGGTCTGGGGATGGGCCCGGTGGTGGATGTCCACCATCCACGCGTCCCGGTCACCCCACCCCAGTATGCCGTCGGGAGTCACGGCCGCGCGCGGTACGGGAAGGAGCGGGGTCGGGTCGTAAACCCGATTCGGCTTCACCCCCGTTTTCAGGGTCGTCCGCTGCACCTGCAGGAGTACCAGCCGGCCGATCGGTCGCATAACCAAATCTAGCGGGAGTGAGTATCTTCCTGCGACCGGAGGGGCTCACATGGCACAACTCGGCTGGGCGCGGTGCACGGACCGGATTGCGGATACGCTCCGGCGCGGCGCCTGGTACCCGATCGTCGAAGCGGTGGGGGAGGAGTCCGTGGTGGTGGCGGTGCAGAACCGCCGCGTCCGGCTCTCGCTGCACGACGTGCGGGTGCGCCAGGACGAGCCCAAGCGCTGGAGCATCGTGGTGCGCACGGGCGTGCTGCGGCCCACGCTGGGCGGGCAGGGGCGCGATCTCGTGACCACCTACGCCGTGTGCCCGAAGTGCTCCGAGCGCCAGGATTTCACCGGACGGCCGCACGACCTCGAGTGCGAGAAGTGCCGGGCGACGTCCGAAGTGGACTGGACGGAGCTCTGCTAGGGGATCCCCGCTGACGAAGGATCCATCCGGTCGTACACTCCCCCCAGGACCTGCACCGCAAGCCAGCACTCCACCCCCACCGTCCCCGAGCCCGCCAGCGCTCCCAACGCCACCGACCACGGTGCCGCGACGCCCACCACTCCCGCCCCCCACAACACCGCGCCCGCGACCAGACCCGCCGGGACCAACGCCAGGACCAACGCCACGAGGCTGCCGAGGGTCATGAGCAGACGCTGACCCGTGGCTTCCAGTCCCACCGCGCGCTGCGGTCCTACGGTGACCCAC
>DATMOQ010000323.1:0-5022 GCA_035568195.1 Gemmatimonadales bacterium | reverse complement strand
CGCAGCGCAAGACTCGGCTCCGGGCTCGCTCCTCAACCTGTATCGCCAGCTCATCCACCTGCGCGCCACCAACGAAGCTCTGGCCGAAGGGAAGCTCATCCCGGTCACGTCGGGGGACCCCGGCGTCGCCGCGTACCTCCGCCGCGCCCGCAATCACACCGCGCTCGTGGTGGTGAACCTCGCCACTTCCGAGAAAATCCTCTCGATCATTTCGGCAGCAGGAGCGCTCTCGGCGGGCTCCTACTGGGCCCTGGATCTACGGGCGAACAAGAAAGGACCGCCTCTGGCGGTCGCCAAAGACGGCAAGTTAGTGTATTCGGTTACGGTTCCTGCAAGGGAGAGCCTGATTCTCGAGTTGGTCAAGCGATAAGCAGGTCAGCAGGTCCTTCGCGCCTGCGGCGCTCAGGATGACAAGCGTCGCTCCCTTTTTCTTTAAATATGAAGAAGCGAGATCCCTGTCATCCTGAGCGAGCGCGCGAACGCGCGCGAGCGAAGGATCTATCTCTCCAGCACGACCGCGCCGTAGGCCGGCAGCGTCAGCGTGTCCCCCTTCATTACGTCACTGGTCAGAAGATTCGTCGCGCCACCGACGTGGAAGCCGGTCACTGTCGCCCGGACGTCGTGCGCCCGCACGTTGACCACCACGAGCGCGTCACCGCGGGTGTAGGCGATCAGATCGTCAGGGGCGCTGGTGGTCGCCGCCCGGAGCGGACCCGAAAAGAATGACGGATCGGTGCGGTCGAGCGCGAGGATCCGCCGGTAGAAGGGGAGGGCGCTGGGGTCGGGCTGGTTCCATTGGATCGAGTCGCGCACGAAGATGCCCAGCGTTTGTGGGGACTCGACTTCCTGCCCGTTGTAGATGAGGGGACGGCCCGGCAGGAGCGCCTCGGCAACGAACGCGGCGCGCGCCCCCGGCGCTCCTCCGAACAGGATCACCGGCGGCTTGTCCCAGGCAGTCTCGTCGTGGTTGGTGGTGAACCGCAGTCGCGCGCCGCCCCGGGGCATGGCCGCCTGATCCGCCACTTCGTGCGTCACCCACGCCGACGCAGGTTTCCCTTTCCAGACGTCCTTCAAGCCCCCGTACGACTCCCACGCGTAGGTCAGATCGAACCCGAAGCGGTGCATCTTGAGGGCGCCCCACTCCGCCAGGAGCATGATGGGCTGCTGCGCCGCCGAGCGGAGCGCGGGGATGCACTCCTGCCAGAACGCGTCGGGCACGAAGCCCGCGGCATCCATCCGGAACCCGTCGATGGCGTAGGTGTCGATCCACCAGCGCATCGCCGCGATCATCCCCTTCCGGAGCGCGGGATTCTTGTAGTCGAGCTGCGCGACGTCGGTCCAGTCGGTGAGATGACCCTGGGGGTCCAGCGGGACCGAAATCTCCCCCTTGGCGTTGTGCACGTACCAGTCGGGATGATCCTTGATCCAGGGATTGTCCCAGGCGGTGTGGTTCGGGACCCAGTCGAGGATCACCTGAATGCCCCGGGCGTGCGCCGCCCGTATCAGGTCACGAAAATCTCCGGCAGTCCCAAAGGCGGGATTGAGCCCCTGGTAGTCGCGCACCGCATAGGGGGAACCGAGCGCGCCCTTGTGATTGAGATCGCCCACCGGATACACGGGCATGAGCCAGATCACGTTCGCGCCCACAGCCTGGATCCGGTCGAGACCCTGCGTCACCCCTTTGAAGTCCCCGGTGGGTGAGAAGTCGCGGATGTAGACCTCGTAGATGGCGCTGCGGCCGACCCACGACGTGTCCGGCGCGGTTTGCGCGGTGAGCGTTGCAACGGGGAGCGCCAAGAGGAGCAGTAGGGTTTTTCGCATACGTGAGAATCTACAGGGAACCTGGCAACTCGGAACCAGAGGAGCCATGAGTCCCTCCGTCCGCTGCCGTGCGCAGCTCAAGGCAGCTTGGTCATCAAGGCGAGGCGCACAGACGCGGACTCCGGGACCCACGGCTCTCTGGTTCTAGCCCTTCATGCCAAGCCGCCCTAGCTTCTCGCCATGCGCAAACTCCTCACGCTCCTCACACTCCTCGCCAATACAGCTGTCGGCCAGGTCCGCGTAGCCTCCCCGGACGGCCGCAATCAGGTCACCCTGCAGATCGACAGCGGCAGGCTGAAATACTCGCTCTCACGGGACGACCATCCGCTGATCCAGCCGTCACTCTTAGGCATGCAGTTCACCGGCCAGCCCGCCCTCCGCGATTCCCTGCGCCTCACCGACTCGACCCGCGCCACCCACGACGAAACCTGGACCCAACCGTGGGGTGAAGTCGCGCGGGTCCGCGAGCACTACAACGAGCTCGCCGTGGTGGTGCAGGAGACCTCGGCGCCGAACCGTCATTTCATCCTGCGGGTGCGGGCCTTCGATGACGGCATCGGATTCCGCTACGAGTTCCCCGACCAGCCCGCCCTCGGCGCCTTCGCCATCTCGGACGAGCTGACCGAATTCGCCCTCGCCGACAACGGCAAAGCGTGGTGGCTCCCTTCCAATCGGCCCCGGTTGGACCGCTCCGAGTTCCTGTTCTCGTCCTCCCCGGTGAGCATCCTCGACAGCGTCCAGACCCCGCTCACCATCGAGAACTCCGACGGGCACACCGTGATGGTGATCCACGAGGCTGATCTCGAGGACTACGCCCGGATGTTTTTGGCCGGTCCCCGGATGGAGGGACGGACGCTCAAAGCGGCCCTCGCGCCGATGCACGACGGCGTCAAAGTCCGAGGGCACACGCCTTTCGTCACTCCCTGGCGAACCGTGCAGGTCGCGGATTCCATCACCCAGATCGCCCCGTCGGTCCTGGGGCTCAACCTCAATCCTCCCAACGTCCTGCCCAGCACGTCCTGGATCAAGCCGATGAAATTCATCGGGATCTGGTGGGGGATGCACCTCGGCATCAACACCTGGGCGACGGGACCGAAACACGGCGCCACGACCGCCCGCGCCAAGGAGTACATCGATTTCGCCGCGGCCAACGGCATCGCGGGTGTGCTGGTGGAGGGCTGGAACACCGGCTGGGATGGGGACTGGATCAAGAACCGCAGCGCATTCTCGTTCACCCAGGCCAACCCGGATTACGACCTGGCCGAGGTCGCGCGGTATGCCAAGTCCAAAGGGGTCCGGCTCATCGTCCACAACGAGACCTCAGGCGGCATCGAGAACTACGAGCGGCAACTGGACAGCGCATTCACGCTCTACCAGTCCCTGGGCGTGGACGCGATCAAGACCGGATACGTCACCGATACCATCGGCAATGGGGATTCCCACTACTCCCAGACGATGGTCCGCCATTACCGCCATGTGGTGGAAGAGGCCGCGAAGCATCACATCGCCGTAGACGCCCACGAGCCCATGCACGATACCGGCGAGCGGCGCACCTACCCCAACTTCATGGCCCGGGAAGGCGCCCGGGGTCAGGAGTACAACGCCTGGGGTGGCGAGGGCGGGAATCCACCGGAGCACGAGACGATTCTCTTCTTCACCCGCATGCTCGACGGGCCCTTCGACCAAACGCCCGGCATCTTCGACATCCTGGAGCGTTCGAGCGGGCACGCCCACTCGCTCGAGGAACCGCGGGTGCGGACCACACTCGCCCGCCAACTCGCGCATTACGTCGTGCTGTATTCGCCGCTCGAGATGGCGGCCGACCTGCCGGAGAACTACAAAAATCAGCCCGCGTTCCAGTTTATCCGCGACGTGGCGGTCGACTGGGACACCACGCGAGTGCTGGCCGGGAGGATCGGAGACTACGTAGCGGTCGCTCGGCGGCAGCGCGGAAGCCAGGACTGGTTCCTGGGCGCTATCACGGACGAAAATGCTCGGACGCTGGACCTGTCCCTCTCATTCCTGACTCCGGGGAAGCAGTACATCGCCGACATCTACGCCGATGGTCCGGGCGCCGACTGGCGCACCAATCCCCTGCCGGTGACCATCACCCATCGCCCGGTGACCAGCGCCACTCGCCTCAAGGTGGTGATGGCGGCCGGCGGCGGGCAGGCGATCCGCATCCACCCTGCGCGCTGAGCCATGGAGGATCTGAGCGCACTCCACGCACTGGCGCGGGAGCTGGGCGTCAGCACGAGCTACGTCGACGGCCTGGCCCGGCCGGTGACACCGTCCCCGGAGACGCTGGTGCGGGTCTGTGCGGCACTGGGCGCGCCGGTGACGGGCCCACACGACGCCGCCGAAGCGCTCCGCGCGGTCCGGGATGCAAGGGCTCCCGATGCGTCGCCGCCAGTCATAATCGCGTGGGACGGCTACCGGCAGAATCACGAATCTCTCCCCTGGGGCCACCACCGGGACGGCCAGACGATCATCATCTCCGCACCCTCCGTCGCCTGGCGGCGCGGGGAGGGCAACCGCAGCTGGGGGGTCAGTGCCCAGCTCGCGGCGCTGCGATCGGCGCGCTCCCGTACCTTCGGCGACTTGCAGGACCTCGAAGCGGCCTGCCGCTGGCTCAAGAGTCTGGGTGGCGACGTGGTCACGCTCCTGCCCCTCCTCCCGACCTTCAATACGGTTCCTGCTGAGCCGAGCCCCTATTCACCGGTAAGCCGGTTGTTCTGGTCCGAGCTGTTGCTCGACCTCGGCAAAAACGGGCACCGGCCCACCTCCCCACAGACCCGGCTCGACGTCGTGCAGGCGGGGGTCGAGGTCCGTGCCGCGCTGGCCTCTCATCCCGCGCCGAATCCGTCCGAGGTCGACGCCGAGCTCGCGCGGTACGCCCGCTTCCGTGGCGCGCAGGCGAAACTGGGTCGGGACTGGCGCAGCTGGCCCGCCGCCGCGCGCGCCGGGAATCTCAGCCCCGAGCAGATGGATGCGGACGAAGAGCGCTTCCATCTCGTCGCCCAGACCCTGGCGCGCCGCCAGCTTCGCGACCTGCGGGGCCGTCTGGACGGACAGGGCGTGCGCCTTGGGCTCGATCTCACGGTCGGCGTCCACCCCGACGGTTTTGACACCTGGTCCCGGCAGGGCCTGTTCGCGAACGGCATGTCGGTGGGCGCTCCTCCCGACCGGGGCTTCCCGAGC
>DATMOQ010000322.1:0-6363 GCA_035568195.1 Gemmatimonadales bacterium | reverse complement strand
GCCGAGCGGACCGCCGCGGAAGGCCTGATCGACTCGTACATCCACTTCACCGGCAAGGTGGGCGTGATGGTGGAGCTGAATTGCGAGACCGATTTCGTCGCCCGGACCGACGAGTTCAAACAGCTGGCCCGGGATGTGGCGCTGCAGGTCGCGTCCACCCGACCGATCGCCGTGCGGGTGGAGGACATCCATCCCGACGTGGTCGAGCGGGAGCGCCGGATTTACGAGGCGCAGGTGATCGAGCAGAAGAAGCCCGAGCAGATCCGCGGCAAGATCGTCGAGGGGATGCTGAGGAAGTTCTATCAGGAGAGCGTGCTCCTGGAGCAGCCCTTCGTGAAGGACGACAAGGTGACCATCGGCGATCTGGTCAAAGCCTACTCGGGCAAAACCGGCGAGAAGGTGGAAGTCCGCCGGTTCGCGCGGTTCGAGCTCGGAGGCCTCTGAGATGCCCGCCGCCACGCTGACCTACAAGCGCGCCCTGGTGAAGATTTCCGGGGAAGCGTTCGCGGGCGGGAAGGGCAGCGGGGCGGGCATCGATTTTGCTACGCTCGAGACCATCACCGATGAGCTGAAGGCGGTGGCCGGCACCGGTGTGCAGCTCGGTCTGGTGGTGGGAGGTGGGAACATCCTCCGGGGCACCACCGCCAGCCAGCAGGGGATGGACCGCGTTTCGGCCGACTATATGGGGATGCTGGCCACGGTGATCAACGCCTTGGCTCTGCAGGACAGCCTGGAGAAGAAGGGCGTGGATACCCGGGTGATGACCGCCATCCGGATGGAGTCGCTGGCCGAGCCCTACATCCGGCGCCGGGCCATCCGGCATCTGGACAAAGGCCGCGTGGTGATCTTCGCCGGGGGCACCGGAAACCCCTATTTTTCGACGGATACCGCGGCGGTGCTGCGGGCCCTCGAGATCGAGGCCCAGGTGCTGATGAAAGCGACCAATGTGGACGGCGTCTATACCGCCGATCCCAAGAAGGACAAGTCGGCCAAGTTCATCCCCGAGCTGTCGTTTCAGGACGTGCTGGTCAAAGGCTACGCGGTGATGGACGCCAACGCCTTCGGGTTGTGCAAGGAGAACGGGCTCCCCATCGTGATATTCAACATCAACCAGACTGGCGCGACCGCTCGCATCCTGGCGGGGGAGCGCGTCGGCACCATCGTCCGATGAGCACGATCCCCGAGCTGCTGAAACAGGCCAAGCAGGCGATGGAAAAGTCGATCGAGTCGGTGAAGCGCGAGTTTTCCACCGTGCGCACCGGCAAGGCGACGACGGCGCTGCTCGACCTGGTCCGCGTGGACGCCTACGGCAACATGATGCCGCTGAATCAGGTGGCCAGCGTCGCCGCGCCGGAGCCCAAGCTCCTGACGGTGACCCCCTGGGACAAGTCGCTCGCCAAGGCCATCGAGAAGGCGATCGTGGTCTCCGAGCTCGGCCTCACGCCCTCCAGCGACGGCACCATCATCCGCATCCCCATTCCGCCCCTCACCGAGGAGCGGCGCAAGGAGCTGGTGAAGGTCGTGCATAAGTTCGCGGAGGAAGGCCGCGTGGCCGTGCGGCACGCCCGCACCGACGCCATCGGCAAGGCCAAGAAGCTGGAGCACGTGTCCGAGGACGAGAAAAAGCACGCCGAGAAGGACGTCCAGAAGCTGCATGACGAGAAGATGAAGCAGATCGAAGACGCGGTGAAGGGCAAGGAAGCGGAGATCATGGAGGTCTAGTGGTCACTGCCGATCTGCTGGCGCAGGTTCGCCTCAACGGGGGCGTCCCCCGGCACGTGGCCATCATCATGGATGGCAACGGCCGATGGGCCCGGGGGCGCCTGATGCCCCGTCCCCTCGGCCATCGCGCCGGCATGAAAGCGGTCCGCGAAGTGGTCGAAGGCGCCATCCAGAGCGGCGTCGAAGTCCTGACCCTGTTCGCCTTCTCGGAAGAAAACTGGAATCGCCCGCCCACCGAGATCTCGGCCCTGATGGACCTCCTGGAGGAGTACATCGCCCGGGAAGTCGCGGAGCTCCACGGCCAGGGCGTCCGGGTCAACGTCCTGGGCGACCTGAACCGGCTTGGCCCCAAGCAGCGCGCGGCGGTCGAGCGGATCGAGGCCGACACCCGGAGTGGCACCAAGCTCTCTCTCAACCTCTGCATCTCCTACTCGTCCCGCGCCGAGCTGGCCGGGGCGGCGCGGCTCCTGGCCGAGGAAGTGCTGAAGGGCACCAAGCGCCTCGAGGATCTCGACGAAGCCGCGCTCGCGTCCAAGCTGTACACGGCATCCTGGCCTGATCCCGATCTCCTCATCCGCACGTCGGGCGAACAGCGGCTCTCCAACTTCCTGCTCTGGCAGCTGGCGTATACCGAGATCTACATCACGCCGGTGCTCTGGCCGGACTTCGACCGCCAGTGCTTTTACGAGGCGATCCTCGACTACCAGCGGCGCGAGCGGCGCTTCGGCAACGTCACAGCCTGATGTCGCGGAATCTGGTGGTCCGGATCGCCTTCGCCGTCGTGGCGATCCCCGCCGCCGTCCTGATCATCTATGAAGGTGAGTGGACCCTCGCGGTCGCCCTGGCGGTCCTCGGGGTGCTGGGCACGCGCGAGGTGTACGATCTCGCCCGGAAGCAGGGGATCGCGCCGCTCGGGTGGCTGGGATATCTCGCCGCCGCAGGGATTCCGCTGGGCATCATGTCCCCCTACGCCTATGCCTGGCCCTACGCCCTCGCCTTCTGGCTGATGGCGGTCATGATCGCCGCGCTGGCCGCGCGCTCACCCGCGGACAAGCCCCTGACGGCGGTCGCCCTGACGGTGTTCGCGCCGCTGTACGCGTCGTGGCTTCCCGCCTTCATCCTCATCCTCCGGAGCAAGTCCATCTCCCCCTGGGGCGGCACCTGGCTGGTGCTCCTGCCCCTGGTCGCGACGTGGATCTGTGACACCGCGGCGATGGGCGCGGGGTCCGCCATCGGGGGTCCGAAGCTCGCGCCCGTGGTGTCCCCCAAGAAGACCTGGGCCGGCGCCGTGGGCGGCCTGCTGGGCGGCGTGGGAGCCACCGTCGCCATCGGCCTCGCGATCTTCCCGAAATACGGGCTCTCGGTGGGACTCTGGCCCCTCGTGGTCATCGGCGCCGCCATCGGCGTACTGGCGCAGGTGGGCGATGTCGCGGAATCGCTCTTCAAGCGCGAGGCCGGGGTGAAGGATTCCTCGGCGCTGATCCCGGGGCACGGCGGCGTGCTCGACCGGCTCGACTCCCTCTACTTCGTTCTGCCCGCCACCGCCGGATTTTTCTGGGTCTTCGGCGTACTATGACCACCGGCGTCGCGATCCTCGGCTCCACGGGCTCCATCGGACGTTCCACCCTGCAAGTCCTGTCGCGCCAGCGCGACCGCTTTCACGTCGTGGCGCTCACGGCGCACACCAATCGCGAGCTGCTGGAAGCCCAGGCGCGTGAGTGGAAGCCCAAGTTCGCCAAGTGCGTGAACGGCAACGGGGGGGGGCGTGAGTGCCTCATCGAAGCCGCCACCCGGCCCGACGTCGGCATCGTCGTGAACGGGATCGTGGGGGCGGCGGGACTCGAGGCGACACTGGCGGCGCTCGCGGCGGGGAAGCGTGTCGCCCTCGCCAACAAGGAAACGCTCGTGATGGCGGGGGAGCTGGTGACGGCGGCGGCCCGGAAGGGGG
Source organism: Gemmatimonadales bacterium (assembly GCA_035568195.1). Taxonomy (GTDB): domain Bacteria; phylum Gemmatimonadota; class Gemmatimonadetes; order Gemmatimonadales; family GWC2-71-9; genus 40CM-2-70-7. Next base: position 2,693 of record DATMOQ010000322.1, on the reverse strand, counting down.
GCGGTGAGCTGGTGCCGGTGGACTCCGAGCACAGCGCCGTCCTCCAGTGCCTCTCCGGGCGGACACCGGCGGACCTCAAGCGGCTGATTCTCACGGCCTCCGGTGGGCCCTTCCGGACCTGGACACCCACGCAGGTGGCGGCGGCCACGGTGGAGCAGGCGCTGCAGCACCCGACGTGGAAAATGGGTCCGAAGATCACCGTCGATTCGGCCACGCTGGTCAACAAGGCCCTTGAAGTGATCGAAGCGCATTTCCTCTTCGACCTCTCCTACCAGGCTGTGGAAGTGGTGGTCCATCCACAGTCCATCATCCACGCATTCGTCGAGTTCCGGGACGGCTCGGTGCTGGCGCAGGTGGGGTTCCCCACCATGGAGCTGCCCATTCTGTACGCCCTGACCCATCCGGAGCGCGTGAGCGACACCGGCACGCGGGCGTTCGATCCGCTGGCGGCGGGAGACCTGACCTTCCAGCCGGTAAACCCCGAGCTCTTTCCGGCGTATGAGTTGGGGAGGCGGGCGGGGATGGCGGGCGGCACGGCCCCGGCGGTGTTCAACGCGGCGAACGAGGTGGCGGTGGAGCTCTTCCTGAGCGGCACGATCCGGTTCGGCAAAATTGCCCAGGTGATCGAAGGGACGCTGGAGAAAGCTCCGAAGGGAAACTCGGGCACGCTCGAGGGCGTGCTGGAAGCCGATCGCGAAAGCCGTCGGCGGGCGCGGGAGATCGCGTGCTGACCATCGCGGCGTTCGTGTTCGTGCTGGGCGTGCTGATTTTCGTGCACGAGTCGGGGCACTTTCTGGTCGCGAAACTGTCCGGGATTCAGGTACTGCGGTTCTCGCTCGGGTTCGGAAAGCCGCTGGTGTCGTTCCGCTGGGGTGAGACCGAATACGTGATCGCGACCCTGCCGTTCGGCGGTTACGTGAAGATGGCGGGACTCGAGGAAGAGGGGGTCCAGGGCGAGCTCGAGGGCGGGGCTTCCACCGTTCCGATCGACCCGGCCCGGGCCTTCGACAAGCAGTCGTTACCGCCGCGCATTGCCGTGATTCTGGCGGGCGTCACCATGAATTTCCTGTTCGCGTGGTTCCTGTACGCGATGCTGGCGGCCACGGTCGGCAGTGCCCGCCTCGACACCACCCAGATCGACACGGTCAATGCCGGAAGCCTGCCGCCCAGTGCCGTCGCCCTGGGCACGCTCCGGCGGGGAGACCGGATCATCGCCGTCAATGGCGACACCGTCCGGTCGTGGGAGGCCGTCCGGGAGGCGGTGGGACTGGGGCGGAACCCGATCACGATCACGGTGGCGGGACGTGCCGAGCCGCTGGTGCTCGGTGACCTGCGCACCGCCGAGGACCGGGTCAAGGCGGTCGACGCGCTCGAGCCCGCATTCCCGGCGGTGCTCAAGTCCGTCCAGCCCGGAAGCCCGGCGGACTCCGCCGGACTCCGCGCCGGCGACCACGTGGTCCGGGTGGGCGCGGACACGATCGCGGATTGGCACCAGCTGCGCCGGATGATCCGCCGGAGCCCGCACCATTCCCTGGAGTTGGGCGTGCGGCGGGGTGACAGTGCCCTGGTCCTCCGGGTCACGCCGGGGGCCACCCCCGACACGGAAGCCGGGAGTAAGGCGGGGGATTCGGCGGGCATCATCGGCATTCTCGAGCGGGACCCGGTGACCCGGGAGGGTTTTCCGCCCGGATCGGCCGTCGCCGAGGGATGGCGGCAGGCCGTGCACGCTCTGACGCAGGTGGGAACCACGCTCCGGATGCTCGTGACGCATGAGGCATCGGTGCGCGACCTGGGCGGCCCCATCGCGATCGGGAAGGTGTCGGGAGACGCGGCGCGGGCCGGCTGGGCGAGCCTCTTCGAATGGATGGCGCTGCTGTCCTGTAATCTGGCGGTGCTGAACCTCCTCCCGATCCCGATTCTCGACGGCGGGCAGCTGATGTTCCTGATCGCCGAAGGGGTTCGGCGGCGCCCCCTCTCTCTGGAGCTCCGCCTCCGGCTCACCCAGGTGGGCCTGGTGCTCATCGTCGCGCTGATGTTGTTCGTGGTGGGGAACGATCTCCTCCGCTATGTCATCCACTAGGGAAGCGCTGGCGGGGTATGTCGAGGGGCGGCTCAAGGCCGACCGGCTGGTCGCAGCCGTCGCGGCGACGTATTACCGTGAGCGGAAGTCCCTGAAGGGTGAGGGGTGGCGGGAGCTCATCGCGGTGATCGAGCGCGCAGCGCCGGGGGTGGTGGAGCTCGCGGCTGCGGAGGGGAAGGGGTTCGAGATCAAGCTCGCCGAGCGGCCGTTTCCGTCCCAGTACGAGCCGGCCCTGAAGGCCGCCGCGCAGAAGGCGCTGTCGGAAACACCCGCCGGCATCACCTCGGACGCCACCGCTCCCGCGCCCTCGCAACGCGGCTTCTTCGGCCGCATCGTGGATCGAGTGCTGCAAATGTTTCGCTAGCCGTCTAACCGTCTAGCCGTCTGGTCTATCTCATCAGCTTCGCAAACAACACCGCCAGCACCACCACTCCCGCCGCCAGAATCACGATCGCCCAGGGAAAACGCTTCCTGGCCGGAAGCTTGATGGCGATCTGTTCCCGCGTGCCCGGGGGGGGCGTCCCGATCTCGAGCGTGGGCCGATGCCGGGCTTCGACTTCCTCGAGATCGGCCCGGAGATCGGCAGCCGTGGCGTAGCGGTCGTCCGGGTGCT
>DATMOQ010000321.1:0-5390 GCA_035568195.1 Gemmatimonadales bacterium | reverse complement strand
GGCCGGCCGGAGACCAAGGATGTGGGCGTGGTGCTCCTCACCGCCAAGAAAGACGAGCCCGACCGCATCAAGGGACTGTCGCTGGGCGCCGACGACTACCTCGCCAAGCCGTTCTCTCCCCAGGAGCTGGTGCTGCGTGTGGGCGCCGTGCTGCGCCGGCTCACCGCGCCCGCGGTCAGCGCCGGCGGCGTGCTCGCCGCGGGCCCGGTGCGTCTGGACGTGGCCGCCCACAAGGCGGAAGTGGACGGCGAGCCCGTGGATCTCACGGCCACCGAGTTCCGGCTGTTGCGGCTCCTGATCGAGCGCGAGGGCCGGGTGCAGGACCGGACCCAGCTCCTCGAGACGGTCTGGCGCGCGCAGCCCGACATCCAGACCCGGACCGTGGACATGCACGTCCAGCGCCTGCGGACCAAGCTCGGCCGGGCCGGCCCCTGTATCGAGACGGTCCGGGGCGTGGGCTATCGCTTCCGAACGCCGACCCCGCAGCCCGCAGCGCGCGGCAAGAAGCGCTGATGCGGCTGGCTACCCGCTTCTTCCTCGCCACCAGCGCGCTGGTCACGGTCTCGGTGGCGACGCTGACCATCGCGGCGGAGCGCCTCCTGCGGCGCCAGCTGGTGTCGCAGGTCGAAGGCGCCCTCGGCCGCGAGGCCCGCCTCATCGCCACGCAGCTTCCGACCGATTCCAACCGGTGGTCCGACGTCGCGCATCAGCTCGGAGCAATGATCGACCGCCGGGTCACGTTGATCGACCCCACGGGCCGCGTGCGCGGCGACGCCGACTTTCCCCCCGAAGCCCTTCCCCACCTCGAGAACCACCTCATGCGGCCCGAGGTGCAGCAGGCGCTGCGGGAAGGTATGGGGAGCTACCAGCGACTCTCGGCATCGACCAATGAGCGTCAGCTGTACGTGGCTTTTCGCGGCGGCCCCCCCGGCCTGGCCATCGTCCGCGTCTCGGCCACGCTCGCGAGCGTGGACGATGCGGTTTCGGACGTCGAGCGGGCCGTCGCCGCCGTGGGTCTCCTCGCCATCCTGGGAGCGGCGCTGGTGGCATGGCTCATGGGTCTGGGACTCTCCCGCCCCCTGGTGGCGCTGTCGGGAAGCGCGCGGGTCATCGCGGCTGAAGGCGAACCGGTGTTCCCGGATTCCCGGATCCGCGAAGTAGCCGATCACGTTCGCGCGCTCCGCGCGATGCACGAAGAGCTCCAGGGACGCTTCGCGGAGCTGCGTCGTGAGCGCGAAGAGTCCCGCACGCTGGTCGAATCGATGACCGACGGCGTCATCGCCGCCGACTCGGCCGGCCAGATCGGCACGTGCAACGCCGCGGCGCGCCGGATGCTCGGACGCTCGGCCGAAGAGGCGATCCCGGAGCTGGGCCTCCTGTTTCTCGAGAAGGGCTCGCGGGATTTCGTGCGGGACGTGCTGGCCGGCCGCGAAGTGGACGAGCGGGAGCTGACCGTGGGGGGCCGGGTCCTGCTCGGGACGGGCCGCACGCTGCCCGACGGCGGCACGCTGTTCGTACTCCGGGATGTCACCGCGCTGCGCCGGCTCGAAACCGTCCGCCGGGATTTTGTGGCGAACGTGTCGCACGAGCTGAAGACGCCGCTCACCTCCATCGCCGGGTACGCCGAGACCATCGCCGCCGAGGCGGAGGGCGGGTCGACGGCCCACCGCTTCGCGGGCACCATCCTCGCCAACGCGAAGCGCATGCATCGCCTGGTCGAGGAGCTCCTCGATCTTTCGCGCATCGAATCGGGGGGCTGGCGCCCCGTGCCACGGGTGGTCGATCTCGGCGCCGCCGCACGGGACGCCTGGACCCCCTTCACCGAGACCGCCCTCGAGCGGGGGGTGACGTTCGAGCCCAAGGTGCCCCCGTCCCTGTCCCTCGCCGTGGACCCCGACGCGCTCCGGCAGATCCTGTCGAATCTCTACGACAATTCCCTGCGTCACACCCCGCGCGGAGGTTCGGTCACCGTCTGGGCGGCGCCGGCCGGTGACGGCGTGACGGTCGAAGTTCGCGACACCGGATCCGGAATCGGGCCGGAGCATCTCCCCCGCATTTTCGAGCGGTTCTATCGCGCCGACCCCGGCCGCTCCCGCGACCAGGGCGGCACCGGTTTGGGCCTTTCCATCGTCAAGCATCTGGTCGAGGCTCACGGCGGCCGGGTGGACGCCGAGAGTACCCCCGGGAAAGGCACGACCATCCGCTTCGTGCTGCCGCCCCCCACCTCCGTTACACAGTCGTAACACTGCCTTCACTCCCGGTTGACGCCCGGCGCCGATTCTCATCGCCGTGCGAATCGCGCTGGTTTCGGATACGTATGCGCCGCAGGTGAACGGCGTCACGACGGTGCTTCGCCGCATTGTGCGAGCCGTCGGCGATGCCGGGCACCTGGCGGCCATGGTCGCGCCGGCCTATCCGGGAGGACACCCGCCGAATCCCCTTGAGCTGCGGGTCCCGTCGCTGCCCTTCCCTCCGTATCCCAGCATTCGCCTCTCCTTTCCGCTCACGCGACGCATCAACCGTTTCCTCGATCACATCGATCCTCACCTGGTTCACGTCGCCACCGAGGGTCCCCTTGGTGTGGTGGGCCGGGCCTGGGCTCTGAAACATGATGTTCCCCTGGTCACGTCCTTCCACACCGACTTTCCGCGCTACGCCCGTGACTACCACGCCGGATTGCTGGAGCCGGCAGTGTGGAAGTGGCTGACCTGGTTTCATCGCCCCGCCCGCCTGACGCATACGCCGGGCGACGGAACCAGGGCCGAGCTCCTGGCACACGGAATCGGGCATGCGGTGGTCTGGGGGCGGGGCGTGGACTCGGCCCACTTCAATCCCGCCCGGCGGACGGCGGCATGCCGGCGCTGGCTGGCGGGTGGCGACGACACCACGATCGTGCTGCACGTCGGCCGACTGGCGCCGGAGAAGAACCTCGACGTGCTGGTGGACGCGTGGCGGCTGACGCACGCGGCGCTGGGCCAGCGCGTGGCCTTCGCGATGGCGGGGGACGGTCCGCTCGCCCGCCGCCTCCGCTCCCGGCTTCCCTTCGCGCGGCACATCGGATTTGTGGACCGGGAAACGCTGGCCACGCTCTACGCCAGCGCGGACCTCTGCGTGATCCCCTCCAAGACCGAGACGTGCGGCCTCGTGGCGCTCGAGGCGATGGCCTCGGGCCTTCCGGTCGTGGCCGCCGACGCCGGCGGACTGAAGGAGAGCGTGCGGGACCGGGAGACCGGGTTCCTGGTCTCCCCGGACGACCCGCACGCCTACGTCGACGCCATCGCCGAGTTGGTGGTGCACCCCCTCCAGCGCCGGGAATTCGGCGCCGCCGCCCGGCGCGTGGCTCTGGAGCGGGACGTGCGTCCCGAAGACGCCGAGCTCCTGGCTCAATACGCCGCGGTCAGCGGCCAACCCGGAGAACCCGCATCGTGCGCCGCGTAATCCTCGCTCTGATCGACGGGCTCCGGCCCGATGCCATCACGCCGAGCCTCATGCCGTCGCTCGACGCTTTCTCACGCAACTACACGCTCGCGCTGCGCGCGACCACGGTCCGCCCCAGTACCACGGTGGCCGCCCTCGCGTCGCTCGCGACCGGCGTCGGACCGGCCAGTCACCGGCTGGTGGAGCCCGGCCTCGGGTTTCTGGGCCGGCTGGGCGCCTTGAGGCCGGTGGCACGCGAGCTGGCGAAGGGTGGCATCGCGACGGACGTGGTGAGCGGTGAGCTCGCCCGCGGCGCGTGGCCGGTGGCCCAGGCACTCGCGGCCGCCGCCGGCGTGCGGAAAGTGGTGCCGGGTGGGAGGACGCCGCATGACGCCGCGGCGGCCGCCAGCCAGATCCTCCTCGCCGGCGAAGAGCAGGCAGTGTTCGTCTATCTCCCCGACTGCGACCGCGCGGGACACGCCTTCGGCTGGATGTCCCCTGAATACCTGAAGGCGGCGGCCGCCGTGGACGTCGCGGTGGGACGGCTGGCGACCTGGGTGGACGAAGCCCTGCTGATGATCCTGGCGGATCACGGCGGCGGCGGCGTCCGCAGCGACGACCATGACGAGCCGCATCCCGTCAACGACCACATCCCGCTGATTATCGGCGGTCTGGGCGCCACGCGCCGGCATCAGCTCACCCGGCCGGTGTCCATCCTGGACGTGCCCGCGACGCTCCTCTGGTGGTACAGCCGTCCCATTCCGCCGTCGTACGAGGGACGGCCCCTCACCGAGGCGCTCAGCCAGCCCGCCCGGCCCGTGGAGGTGCTGGCCTGAGCCGCTGGCTCACGCACCTCGGGGGCGCCCGGGTGACGCTGGGCGTGGGAGCGGTGCTCACGCTGTTCAACCGTGAGCGGCATCTCGGACTCGCCGTATTGGCCGCCAACGCCGCCTCCCATCTCGCGGTCCAGGTGCTCAAGCGGGCAGTGCACCGCGCCCGTCCCTGCGACGTCCACGGGATCCCCCTGGCGCTGGTCGATCTCCCCGACCCGTACTCCTTTCCGTCGGGCCACGCCGCCGCCGCCACCGCTGTGGCGACCTCCATTTCCCTGGCCCACCCGGCCATCGCCCCGGCACTCCTCCCGCTGGCTATCCTGGTCGCCCGCTCCCGGGTCACGCTCCGGGTGCACCATCCCGGGGATGTCATTGCGGGGGCCATCCTGGGGGCCTGCGGCGCCATCGCGGCTAACGCCCTTTTGTAACAGTGCCTTAGGGCGTTGCACAGACGTGACTTTTCGGGGGTAATTTTCCTGCCTGGAACCCCGATGACCGCCATTCCCATGACTGCCGTACCCCACGCGGACTCTTCGACCCGGAGCTCGGCCAGGAACGCCGCGCCCCGCATCGCCGCCATCGATATCGGGACGAATTCGATCCGCCTGGTGGTGGCCGAAGTGCAGCCCGACGGGTCGTACCGCATCCTCGACGAGGACCGCGAGATGACCCGGCTGGGCCACGGCCTGTACGACAACGGCCGCATCGGCGAGGAGCCGATGGCGCACTCCCTCCGCGTCCTGGGCCGGATGAAGGCCATCGTCGAAGGGTTCGGCGTGGGTGAGCTCCGCACCATCGCAACCAGCGCGGTGCGCGAGGCGTCGAATGGCCGGGAGTTCGTCCGGGAGGCGTGGAAACGCTGCCGGGTACGCGTCGACATCGTCCCGCCGGAGGAAGAAGCGCGGCTGGCGCTCCGGAGCGTCCGCCGGCACTACGACCTCGGCGATCGCCGCACCGCCATCGTCGACATCGGCGGAGGGTCCGCCGAAGTCGTGCTGGCCGTCGGCGGGCTGGTCGAGCTGGTGGTCTCCCTCCCCCTGGGTGCCGTGCGGCTCACCGAAGGCTACCTCAAGTCCGATCCGGTCAAGCCCAAGCAGTGGAACGCGCTCCAGCGGGCGATCGACGCGGCCGTGAAGGAGG
>DATMOQ010000320.1:0-14066 GCA_035568195.1 Gemmatimonadales bacterium | reverse complement strand
AGGTCGGCGAGAGGGAGGCTCCGAACGACAGCCGCTTCCCCTGCGTGAGGAAGGCCCCGTCCGTGAACTGATTGCGGATGGCGCTGGGCCCCTGCGACGTGGCGTTCACGACGCTGACGCTGGGTTGCAGCTTCCAGGAGTTGGTGAAGAGTGACGGGAGACTGAAACTGGTCTGCCAGTCGACCGTGGTCTGGAAGGTGCGGACGTAGAGCACCTTGTGCAGGGCTCCCAGCGTGTCCCCGATGAAGAACTCCCGCCGCTGGTTGGAGGCGACATCCGAGATGGCGACGGAGTTGGACCAGTTCCAGGAGCCGATGCGGAGCGGCGTCTGAAGACTGAACGACGTCTGCCGGCTGTTGAAGAACTGCGGCAGCGTGTCGGTGCTGTCCCCGAGGGCCGCCAGCAGGGTCCCGGCGTTGTTGTGAAAGGTCTGGCTGTTGGAGTAGCTGAATCCGGGAGACCAGGTCAGCCACCTGGTGAGGTTGATGGACGACGGCGTAAAGCTCACCTGGGGGAATGTCTGGCTCACCAGCGCGGTCGACAGATTCTGGGACCGGCTGCCCCCGACGTTCACGGTCCCCCAGTCGAACTGCTTCTGAAAATTGACCTGAGAAGAGAGCTGAGCGATGGCGAGAAACGGATTGACGGTGTTCTGCTGGATGACGGACGCGCTGGTGGCGTAGTTCACCGCCGCCGTGAGGTGCGTCCGGCTGTCGAACGCCTGGCTGTGATTCCAGCCGATCTGGGTGGAGGTACCGGAGTTATCGAGGTTGCTCTGCTTGGCGTACGTGAACCCGCCGTCGATGAAACGGTCCAGCCACTTGTAGCGCATGGTCCCGTGCACCTCGACATACCGGTTCGAATACCAGTCCAGTGAACCGAGAAAATCGAGGTAGTCGTTGGGGACCCAGTAATACCCGAGGTTCGAGACGTGGCGCTGGTATTGCCGCGTGGGGCGCACCAGGTCGTTCAGCCCGAACCGGGGCACCAGGATACCGCTCCGGCGCCCGAGCCGGATGTCCTGGAAAATGAATGGCAGCCACATCAACGGGACGTCGCGAACGTACAGGACCGCCGGGCGCGCGACCATCACGTTCTTGTTCAGCCATTTCACTTCCCCGGCCTGAAAGTGATAGTCCGGGAGGGGCAGGTCCGACGAGGTGATGGAGGAGGACGCACCGAACATCCGCGTGGAGCCGGAGTCGACCGCCAGATCGCCCCGCATGAACCAGACGCCCCCGCCCTGGTGGAAGCTGGTCAGGGCATTCGTGATGACACCGCGCTTGAGGCAATTGTCGTACTTCAGCGAGTCGCCGATCATGACGTTGCCTTCGCCGAACAGCGAAGGCGCGCCGTTGGCGTCCAGCCGGCAGTTGGTTTGTACATAATGAATGGAGTCGGCCTGCAGCTTGCTGCCGTCCTGATCCACCAGCGCCTGGTGCCGGAGCTCCAGCTCGCTGCCCCGCTGTCCCTGATGCATCACCAGGGAGTCCGCCGTGTAATGCGTGATCCGGTACCCCTTCCGGGCCAGCAGCGAGTCCATCAGGGGGTCGGTGGGCGGGAACGAGCGGGTGGGACCGGTGGGCAGACCGAGGCGCCGGGCGGTGGCGGTGTCGATCGCGCGTCCCTGCACCAGAGCTCCCGGCGTGCCGGGGGGCGCCACCCCCCGACGCGACGTATCCACCACCGGCTGCTGGCTCCGCAGGGCACCGGCTCCCGCCAGGAGCAGCAGAACCAGAATGCCCACCGTCGGCCCGGAGGCGGCGGCGGCGCGCCGCTCCCGCCGGCGCCCCACGAGCCAGACGCACCAGATGCTGACCTCGTACAGCCCCAGCATGGGAATCATCATCACGATCATCGAGAGCGCGTCGGGGGGCGCCAGGAACGCCGAGACGAGCGCCGCGATCACGAGGGCGTAGCGGCGGTTCCGGGCCAGGAACTTGGCGTTCACCAGTCCGAAGCTGGCCAGGATGATCATCACCAGCGGGAGCTCGGTGATGGCCCCGAACGCCAGGATGAGCGGAACCGCGAACCCGAAGTACTTCTCGGCGGTGATGATGGGCGCGAGGTGCTGCCGCTGGAACGACAGGAGCACGCCCAGGGCGCGGGGCAGCACCAGGAAGTACGCGGCCGCCGCGCCCGCGGCGAAGAGCACCAGGCCCGCCACGAGCGAGGGGACGATCACCCGGCGTTCCCGGTCGTACAGCGCGGGCGCGAGGAACGCCCACGCCTGGTAAATGAGAATGGGGGACGCGAGCACGACGCCGACGGCCAGCGCGAGCTTCATCGTGATGAAAAAGGCTTCGGCGGGACCCGTGACCATCAGCTGCCCGCCGGGCAGGAGCGGCCCGATGGGCCTCATCAGGAGGCCGAGGACGTCGAAGTGATTGACCAGAACCCAGCCGGCGACGGCGCCGAGGAGGACCGCGATCACACCGCGGAGCAGGCGCCACCGGAGCTCCTCGAGGTGCTCGAGGAACGGCATCTCGCCGCGGGTGGAGGAATCGGCCACGGGGGCCGGGCTAGCGCCCGAGTGCTTGGAGCCGGAGGCGGGCGAGGTTGGCCTCGTCCGAGCGCGGATAGCCCGCGATCACCCGGTTGAAGTAGGTCCGGGCCAGCGCCTTGTCCGACTTTTCGGCCAGGAGGCCGAGCTTGTAGAGCGCCGTGGGCGCCCGGGTGGAATTGGGATACGTCTTCACGACCTGAGCATACACCGGAGCCGCAGAATCGGGCTGCTGATCCCCGAAGCTCTCGCCGATGAAGAACAGTGCGTCCGGGGCTCTGGGGTCGGTCGGGAACGCCTGCAGGAACTGCCGGAATCCCGAGCGACCGGTGGCCACGCTGCCCTTGCGGTACTGCTGGAGCGAGGCGTCATACATCTGATCGGCGGACGCCCCCCCTCCGCCGCCCGGCGCGGCCGCACCCCCGCCCCGGCTGGTGTCCGGTCCGGTGACGGGCTGCGCCGCCCGGGCCTCGAGCTGGGAGCGCAGCTCCGACAACCGCTGCTGACTCTGCCCGGTGAGCTCCTGCACGCTCACCAGCTGCTGCTGGATATTGAGATGGTCGTTCTTGGCGTCGCCGCGCAGCTGCACCAGATAATTCTGCTGCGTGGTGAGCGCCTGCTGGACCATGGCGATGGCCGCCAGCAGACTGTCCCGCTCGGCGCGCCGCACCGAATCGGAACGCGTCATCTGCGCCTGAAGCGCCTCGACCTCGAGACCGACCTTCCGGACATCGCCCTTGAGGGCGCATCCGGCGGTGATCCCGAGGCCGAGGAGCGCGACGCGTCGCGCCGTTCTGCGCACGATGCTTACGGCTTCACCAGCGCGTCACCGCCCGCGAGGACGCTGAACTCGTCACGCCGGTTCTTGGCCCAGGCGTCTTCGGTGTGGCCCGGATCGAGCGGCCGCTCTTCCCCGTTCGACACCGTCTCGATGCGGCCCGCGTCGATGCCGTGCGTCACGAGATACTGCTTGGCGGCGTTGGCGCGGCGGTTGCCCAGCGCGAGGTTGTACTCCTGCGAGCCGCGCTCGTCACAGTTGCCCGCGATCTGGATCCGGACGCCGGGGTTCTTCTGGAGGATGGCGATCTTCTGATCGAGGATCGCCTGATCCGGGGCCTGGATCTCGGCCTTGTTGAACTCGAAGTGGATCAGCGTCGCCAGCATCGCACGCACCTCATCGGCGCCCCGGGCGGCGGCGGCGGCGGAGTCGGCCGCGCGCGCGCGGGCAATGCTGTCGGCCATCGCGCGGGCCTTCGCCAGCGAGTCGGCCTGCGCGGCGGCGATCGAATCGGCGCGACGCTTGGCGTTCTCGGCGGCGGTATCCGGCGTCGTCGCGACCGGTGTCGGGGTGGTGTCGGGCTTCTTGCCGCAGGCGGCGACGGCGAGGGCCGTCACGAACGTCGCCAGGGCGAGTGATTGCAGGCGTGTCATGGACTAGGGTCTCCAGGTCAGGGGGTGGCTGAGGCGGCTTCCGGCAGCCGCGGCGACCAGGCGGGCAGGCGTTCCCCACTCTGCTGCAACAGGGGACGGATGCGGCCGGTCTCCAAATCGATGATCCAGAGCTGCCGGTACCCCGCGCGATCCGAAACGAACGCCAGGTGGCGGCTGTCGGGCGCCCACGTCGGATCTTCGTTTCGCCCGAGCGACGTCAACTGCTTCACCGTTCCCTTGCGGACGTCCAGGACGAAGACCTGCAAGGTGCCGCCGACATCACGGTGAAACGCTACGGAGAGACCATCCGGGGACCAGTCGGGCGCGTTGGACGACCCGGACACGCCATAGTCGAAGGGAGCGAAGAGCTGTTGATCGGTCCCGTCGGCGCCCATCACGTAGATCTGCGCCAGGCCCGGGCGCGTGGACACGAACGCGAGGCGACGCCCGTCCGGACTGTAGGTCGGGGACAAGTTGTCAGAAAACTTTCCCACGGTCAAGCGCTGTAGACAGCACGCATCGCGATAATTCACGCTCCACAGGTCTGTGCCCTCTTCGGTGGCGCGACTGAACGCGATGGTCTTGCCGTCCGGCGAGAACGCGGGCGTGAAGTCCGAATACCGACCGGTACTTCCATACACCACGGATCGCTTGCCGGTGGACAGGTCCAGCAGGTTGATCTGCCCATGCCCCTCGTTGAACTCCATGTACGCGATCCGCTTCCCGTCCGCCGACCAGGCCGGGGACAGGGCCTCTTTGGTGGCCGACGAGACCAGGCGCAGGTTGGCCCCATCCTGGTCCACCGCCCACACGTGCTTGTCCTTCACGAAGAGCACCCGGGTGGCGGACGTCCCCGGCGCGCCGAGCGATGCCTGCACCGCCTGATCGGCCAGCCGATGGATGGCCATCCGGTACCCGGGGTCGCCGGGAGGCGGGAGGCGACCGGCGATGGTCCGCCGGACCGCGCCCGCGGCGACGTCGTGGAGCACCAGCACCACCGAGTCCGCGGCCCCGGACCGGAACTGGATCGCGAAATCCGCTCCCAGCGCCTGATACAGCGTGTAGTTCAACCCCGACACGCTCGCGGCGGCGTGCCCCCGACCCGCCGTGGCGGACCCCGGAGCCGGCACCGGATCGAGCGAGTCGCCCCCGGGAAGGGTGATCACCTCGAAGCGGTCCGAGAAGTCGAGGTCCCGGCCCACGATCGCGCGGACCGAGTCGAGCGGACCGGCGACCACCGGCAGCACTACCAATCCCGGCCGCACGCCGGGACGATAGGTGATACCGATGCGGACGCCGCGATCGACCGTCGAGTCCTGGCCAGCTAGACGGCCAGACGGGCAGACGGCTAGAGACAGCGCTAGCACGAGGGCGCCACTAGCCGTCCAACCGTCTAGCCGTCTCGAAGAAGTCACTGCCGCACGCCCGAGAAGTAGAACCGGACGAAGAGCACGTCCTGATTCCAGCCGTCCGGCAGACCGCCGAACGCCTTGCTCTGCCCCGCGGATTCCACCGCGCCCTCGGCCTCGAGATCGAACGCGAAGTTGCCCGAACGCTTGGTGAACTGGAGACCCGACACGGACCCGTCCTTGTGCACGAAGAACGACACCTCCGCCTCGAGTGGCGTACTCTGCTCCGGCCGCTGCCAACGCCGCAGCACCTGGGACACGATGTTCTGTAAGTACTCGGGGAACGGAAACTCCTGGCCTTCGGTGCTGACGGTGGCCACGTCCCGGCCGGTCGAGGGCGCCTCACCGGGAATCCGCTGGACCGGCGGCGACGTCCTGGGCGCGGCCTCGCGCCGCTTGGTGTCCGCGTTCGGCGGCGCCGCGGGCGCCGGTCTGGGCGTCACCGCGGCCTTGGTGGGCGGCGCGGGCGTGGGCGGAGCCGCCGCTTCCCGCTGGACGGCCTCGGGGGTCTTCCGCTGATCGGGCGTGGCGTCGGGCGCCGCCACCAACCGGACCGCATAGGTCGGCGGGGACACCGCGTGCGCGCCCTTCGCCGACAGGACGATGAACGCCACGGCCAGCGCGTGCACGCCGAGGGTGCCGACCATGCCGATGCCGATGCCGCCCGGGACGCGAGGCCGCGCTCTCACGGCGACGCTGCCTCCGGCTCGGCCACCAGGCCGACGTCGTTGACGCCCGCTTCGCGAATCACCGCCAGCACCTGTACCACGGTCCCATAGGCCACCTGCTGGTCCGCCCGGAGGTACACGCCGGAGGGGTGTTTGCTCCGCACGAAGGCCGCGAACGTCGCCTTGAATTCGGCGTAGGTGAGGGGCGACTGATCGAGGAAGATGGAGCCCTGCCGGTCGATGGTGATGATCAGCCCCTGCTTGGGCTCGAGCGGCTTGGCGGCGGCCCGGGGCAGCCGTACGTCGACCCCGCCCTGCATGATGGGCGCGGTGATCATGAAGATGATCAGGAGGACGAAGGCGACGTCCACCAGCGACGTCACGTTGATATCGGCGTTGAGCGGCAGCTCCCCGCGCCCGCGCAGCCCGCCTCCGGACAGGAGGCTGCCCGCCATGGCTTAGAGCCGTCCTTCGCGGGCCATGGTACCGATGATCTCCTGCGCGAAGCCCTCGAGCTCGCCGGCGAAGAGGCCGAGCCGGCTCACGAAGATGTTGTAGGACATCACCGCCGGCACGGCCACCGCCAGGCCCGCGACCGTAGTGACGAGCGCCTCGGCCACGCCGGGCGCCACCGCCCCGATGTTCCCCGATCCCCCCGCGGCGATGCCGATGAATGCATCCATCACGCCCAGCACGGTCCCCAGGAGCCCGAGCAGCGGTGAGACCGAACCGAAGGTCGCGAGCCACGGAATGAACCGGGCCGCGCCGTCCCGCTCGGCGGCGACTTCCTTACCGAGCATCATCCGGAGCGCTTCGAGCTGAGTGGGCGTGAGTGTCGAGGGAGCGACCGTCGGGTCCCGCTTGAGGGACCCCGGCTTCAGCTCCGAAAAGAAGTGAATGCCTTCGAGGAGAACCCGGCGATAGGGGGACGGCGGGAGCCGCATCGCGGCGTGATGCGCGTCCTCCAGGCGCTGGGCCTTTTCGATCTCCACCATGAAGCGGTCGGCCTGCCGCCGGAGCCGCCGGAATTGCCACCATTTCAGTGCGATGATGTACCACGACGCGAGGGAGAAGAGCACGAGGACCACCAGCACCACCTTGGTCTCGCGACTCGAGGTGAGGACCAGCTCCCACGGCGTGGTCGGTACCGCCCGCCCGAGCTGCAGCAACACGTCAGGCCTCCATTATTGAGCGAACCGTGGCCCGCAAGCCCTCCGCCAGCGAGGTCCGGGGACGCCAGCCCAGCTCCTTCGCCGCCTTCTCCGTGGCCAGCGCACTGCGCAGGATCTCACCCGCGCGAGCCGGGGCCCGGGTGATCTTCGCCGGCCGGCCCGCGCCGTCGGCCAGAAGCTCGGCCAGCCGGTTGACCGTGGTCTCGACCCCGGTGCCGATGTTCCAGGCGCGCGAGTCGAGACTGGTCAGCGGGGGAAGCTTGGCCGTGGCGGCGCGCACGTTCGCCTCCGCCACGTCCAGCGCGTACACCATGTCGCGGGTCTGCCCGCCGTCACCGAAAATGGTAATCGGTTCTCCGCCGGCGATGCGCTTTGAAAAGATCGCGATCACGCCCGCCTCCCCGTGGGGATTCTGTCGCGGTCCATAGACGTTGCTGTACCGCAGCACCGCCGCTTCCATGCCGTACAGCAGGGAAAACGTCGCCAGGTAGTACTCGGAAGCGAGCTTGGCGGTCCCGTAGGGGGAGGTGGGCAGTTTGGGATCGGTCTCGGTGAACGGGAGACGCTCCCCTTCTCCGTAGACGGTGCCGCCGGAGGACGCGAAGACCACCCGCGTGACCCCCCCGGCCCGGGCCCCTTCGAGAAGATTCAGGAGTCCCACCACGTTGACGCCCGCATCGAAGACCGGATCCTCCACCGAACGCCGCACATCCATCTGGGCCGCGTGATGGTTGAGAACCGCGAAGCCGCCCTGGGCCAGGAGCGCCCGCGCTTCCGGCGAGCGGACGTCGGCCTCCACGAGCCGGGCACGGGCCGGCACGTTTTCGCGCCGGCCGGTGGAGAGATTGTCGAGGACGGTGACCTCGTCCCCCGCGGCCAGATGCGCGTCCGCCACGTGGGAGCCGATGAACCCGGCGCCACCCGTCACCACTACCCGTCGAGCCATAGTCGAACGTGTTCCTTAGTTGGAGTCCGGATGCACTCCGCCCCCGGCGCTGGAGTACGCGCCGAGCGGCGGGGAACACGGGACACTCGGGGTGACTGCGACGACGCCGGACCAGGACCGCCAGGCCCGGCGGCGGATCAGGAGGGCATCTTCCGGACCAGGCGGACCTTGGTCCCAGCCTTGATGTCGGGCTGACTGATGCCGATCACCAGCGCCGACGCGGAGTGCTCTCGGGTGTGCACGATCAGGAACTGCACCAGCACCTGCTCGGACGCCGTGCCCATCTCGCCCGTCGACGGACGATAGGCTTCGAAAATGTCACCGGGCACCACGCCGTCGGAGCGGCCCTTGTCGATGAAATAGATGTCCTGCGCTCCCGCCAGGGGCGCGAGATCCCGCTGTGCAACAATCGCGCCCAGGAGACCCTGCGTCACGGCGGCGGGCCGCACCTCGCCGGGATTGCGGAACGGCTCGAGCGGCAGTGCCACGTTGCCGTCGTGAATGCGCCCGTATTGCTGGATGATCGAGGCCAGGACCTGCTTGGGCTGCACCGTGGTCACCCGGGCGATGCCGAGCGGCACCACCACGTCACCCCATCCCGAAACGTCGCGGTCACGCCGCGCCAGCAGCAGCGAGTCCCCGACATGGTAGCTGGCCTGATCGGGCGGCGTGATGGCCACCTCCTGATACTGGCCGGCCGAGGAGCGGGTCGAGAGCCGATGAATGGCGGGGTGCGACGTGTTCCCCAGCACCGCCCCCCAGGGCAGGTTCTCCCCCTCGGTGAGCCAGCCCGCGGAGTAGAACTCCCCGGGGCGCACCGGCCGGTACGGCTGGTGCAGGTAGGCGCGGAGCTGATTCTCCACCTGCTGCGTGGGCGTGATGGGCCGGTCGAACACCGTCACGTAATTGTCGGTCACCGGCGCGGGCGGCGGGGGCGCGGCCGTGTCCGCGGCCGCGGGGGCCGCGACGGCGGTGGTATCGAGCTTGGGCGTGGTGTCCACCGCCACGCGCGCCGTGTCCATCTTGGCGGTGTCGGCATGCACGGTGTCGGTGGGCGTCACCGCCTGGGCGATGACCGTGTCCCGTTTCGTGGTGTCGGCCTGAGCCACCATGGTGGTGGTGTCACCCGAGATCTGGAGCACCTGGCCGGGATAGATCCAGTGCGGATCTTCCACCGCGGCCGTGTTCAGCCGGTAGATCTCGGGCCAGAGGAGCGGATCATTGTAGTAGAGGCGGGCGATGGACCAGAGGGTTTCCCCTTTGGCCACCACGTGCGTGTCGCCGGTCGCGGGCTGCTGCAGCAGACCGGACGCCGTGTCCGCCGGAGGCTTGGCCTTGGTGGTGTCCTGGGCGCCCAGCGGCGCGCCCAGGAGCGGCATCGCCAGGAGAACGGCCAGCGCCGTCCAGGTCGTTCGGCTAGAACGGGAGATCGTCATCCTCCTCATCCAACGCCTCCGGGAACGAGTCGAGCGACTCCGGTTTCCCCTCGGCACCCGCCTTCGCGGGCGCCTTGGTCCGCGAGAAGTCCCCGCCCTCAGCCCCACCCTTGGGTGAGAGCAGCATCACCTCTCGCGCAATGATCTCGGTCGAATACCGGGTCTGCTTCTCCCGGTCTTCCCAGGTCCGGTATTCGATCCGCCCCTCGACGTAAATCCGGTCACCCTTTTTCATGAACTTCTCGGCGAGGTCGGCCAGGGCGCTCCCTTTGTTGTTCCAGAGGACGACCCGGTGCCACTCCGTTTTTTCCTGTTTCTCACCACCCTGGCCCGTCCACTGCCGCCCCGTAGCCAGCGACACCGTCGCGACCTTGGAGCCATTGTTGGTGGTCCGAACCTCCGGGTCAGCCCCTAAGTTCCCAATCAGTATGGCTTTATTCAGACTCCGACTCACGACAACCTCCGGCACACAAGGCGGGCGGGACCCAAGGATTCCGCACAGTATATGAATCGCAAGTTATTCTGTCAATCAAAGATACGCCACTTTTCACCATTTTATCGGGGGACCTCCCCTGCCGGAATGGCGGCCCGCAGGACGATGGCATCCTCCACTGGATGCCGGTAGTACTTCGACCGCCGCGCCACTTCCGAGAAGGCAAATCCCCGGTACAGGTCGCGCGCCGCACGGTTCGACTCCCGAACTTCCAGATACACCTGCCGCGCACCGAGCGCCCGGAGCCGGTCGAGTCCGGCGGCAACCAGCGCCCGGCCGACTCCCTGTCGGCGACTCCCGGGCTCCACCCCCACGTTGAGGATCTCCGCTTCATCGGCCATCTGGCGGGCCACGAGGTAACCCGTCACGCGGCGGTCCGTGGCCACCGCCACGAGAAACACCACGCCCGCGGCAAGGGTCTCGGCGAAATCATGGAATGACCAGGGGTCCGCAAAGCTCGCGACCTCCACGGCGTGCACCGCCGGGAGGTCAGCGGCTTGAGTCGGTCGAACGCGGTACGGGGCGTCCGTGTCGGGCCTCCCATTTGGCCTGCGCTTCCGCCGGGCGCCCGTATACGGGCTCCGCCGTCGCGAAATCCTCGATCCGCCGCCCGGCGCCGGGACGCTCCGCCAGGCCCAACAGCAGTGGCGCGGACGGAGGCAACTGGTCCAGCGGCACCGGCGGCACCCCGGTCCAGCGGAGTACGTCCTCCCCGTAGCGCACCGCCCCGTCCCCCACCGCAAGCGCCGGGCGCCCGTCCGGCCGCGCCGCGAGCTCCGCCACCGTCGCGAGTGTGGGCGGCACGATGGTATCGATGCGATCCGCGTGAATCACATAGACGGCCCCGTACACTTGCCCGCGGAGCGCGTCGAAACATGCCGCCACCGGCACGGCGCCGACGCGTTCCGCCGCTCCCGCCGCCGCCGCGAGCAGGGACGGAACGGCAATGACTTCGGCGCCCGATTCCTGCACCAGCCCCTTCACCGCGGCCCACCCGATCCGCAGGCCGGTGAACGATCCCGGTCCGTCGCCCACGACGACCGCGTCGAGATCGGCGACGCTCACCCCCGCCCTCGAGAGTGCGAAGTCGATCAACCGGATGATCTCCGCGGCGTGGCGGCGGGCGCCCTGCTGATGCGCGCCCGCGCTCACGGCAGACGCCCGTCCCACCGCGACGCTGGCGATGTCGGTCGCGGTATCCACGGCCAGCATCAGGGTCACGCTTCCTCCACCGACCGGCGGTCGGGATCGGCGTCGTACGCCAGGCGGAAATGGCGGTCGAGGGGCGGCGCCCATCCCGTGGCTCGCTCCGGCCACTCGATCAGCACGATGGCACGCTCGCGCTGCATTTCGTCGAATCCCAGGTCGCGGGCATCCGCCGGCGTGCGTAGCCGGTAGCCATCCACGTGGTAGACGGGACCGGCGGGCGTGGCGTACCGATGGACCAGCGCGTAGGTGGGGCTGGTCGCGGCGGACGCGGCACCCAGGCCCCGGCAGATGGCCTGGACCAGCGTGGTCTTCCCCGCGCCCAGCTCGCCCGAGAAGCCGAGCACGGCCGGGGCCTGGAGCGAGTGCCCCAGCTCCTCACCGAACCGGCTGAGCTCGTCCGCGGTGAGGCGCACGGCGCCCGGTGTCCCCTTCGGCTTTCAGGTCCAGGATCTGGTCGCGCAGGAGCGCCGCGGCCTCGAAGTCGAGCTGTTCCGCCGCCGCCTGCATCTGCGACTCGAGCAGGGCGATGAGCGACTCGCGTTCCTTCGCGTCCGTCGGCCGGCGAGCCCCGCCCGTTTCGGGACGTCCCGCCCGGGCATCGGCGACGCGGGTGACGAACCGGACGTCCCCCACCGACTTCACGATCGAATGCGGGATGATGCCGTGCTCCACGTTGTACGCCTGCTGAATCGTGCGCCGCCGACCCATTTCATCCAGGGCCCGCTGCATCGACCCGGTCATCCGGTCCGCGTACAGAATGGCGCGGCCATGGAGGTTCCGGGCCGCGCGCCCGACGGTCTGGATGAGGGAGCGATCGGACCGCAGGAAGCCTTCCTGGTCGGCATCGAGCACCGCGACCAGCGAGACCTCAGGCAGATCCAGCCCTTCCCGCAACAGGTTGATGCCGACCAGGACGTCGAACTCACCCAGCCGGAGGCCCCGGATGATCTCGACCCGCTCGATGGCGTCGATCTCCGAGTGCAGGTACCGCACCCGCACGCCCTGCTGCTGCAGGTAGTCGGTGAGATCTTCGGACATCCGCTTGGTGAGTGTGGTGACGAGCACCCGTTCGCTCACTTTCGCCCGCTCCCGCACTTCGTGCAGGAGGTCGTCCACCTGGCCCTTGACCGGCCGTACCTCCACCTCGGGGTCGACCAGGCCGGTGGGGCGGATGATCTGCTCCACCACGACGCCGCCCGAGAGCCGCAGCTCTTCTTCGCCCGGCGTCGCCGACACGAAGATCATCTTGGGGGTGAGCTGGAAGAATTCGTCGTACTTGAGCGGACGATTGTCGAGCGCCGACGGCAGGCGGAACCCGTAGTCCACCAGCGTCTGCTTGCGGGACCGGTCCCCCTCGTACATCCCGCCGATCTGCGGGAGGGTCTGATGGGACTCGTCGATCACGCACAGGAAGTCGGCCGGGAAGTAATCGATGAGGCAGGCCGGCCGCTCCCCGGAGGGCCGCCCGGTCAGATGCCGCGAGTAGTTCTCGATCCCCGAGCACCGGCCGACCTCGAGGAGCATGTCGATGTCGAAATGCGTCCGCGCCTCGAGGCGCTGGGCCTCGACCAGCTTGTTCTGGGCCCGCAGCTCCGTCAGGCGCTCCTTCAGCTCGGCGCGGATGGCGCCCACGGCGCGCTCGACGGAGGGCCGCTGCGTCACGAAGTGCGTGGCGGGATAGATGGCGGCCCGCTTGAGCTCGGCGATGGCGTTGCCGGTGACCGGATCGAACTTGGTGACCCGCTCCACCGTGTCCCCCCACATCTCGATCCGCACGCCCTGCTCTTCGTAGGCCGGGAACACCTCGATGGTGTCGCCCCGCACGCGGAAGGCGCCGCGCTCGAGCGCCACGTCGTTCCGGACGTACTGAATCCGGACCAGGTCCTCGAGAATCCCGTCCCGGCCCCGCTCCTCCCCCACCCCGACGGTCACCATCAGTTTCCGATACATCTCGGGATCGCCCAGGCCGTAAATGGCGGAAACGCTCGCGACGACGATCACGTCGTCCCGCTCGATGAGGCTCGACGTGGCCCGGAGGCGCAGCCGGTCGATGTCGTCGTTGATCGACGAATCCTTGGCGATGTACGTGTCGGTGGACGGGACGTACGCTTCGGGCTGGTAGTAGTCGTAGTACGAAATGAAGAACTCGACCGCGTTGCGCGGGAAGAACGCCTTCAACTCCCCGTAGAGCTGTGCCGCCAGCGTCTTGTTGTGGGACAGCACCAGGGCCGGCCGCCCGTAGTCGGAGATCACCTGGGAGATGGTCATCGTCTTCCCGGATCCGGTGACGCCGAGGAGGGTCTGGTACCGGTCGCCGCGGGCGAGGCCCTGGGCCAGCTCGCGGATGGCGCGGGGCTGGTCACCGGCGGGCTGGAACGGCGTTTCGGGGGCGAAGGTCATCCCGCGAAAGTTACACCGCGGGCCCTTCCATTTGCGCCCCCGAGTCACGGCGCGAGACCTCGGTGACGCCTTTCACCCGGCGGACCGCGTGGAGCACCTTGTTGAGGTGGGTCTGGTTCTCCACCTCGACCAGCAGCGCGCCGTAGACGGTTCCGTCCCGGGAGGACAGCTCGGTCGAGCGGATGTTGGTGCCGGTTCCGCTCACGGCCTCGCAGATGTCGGCGTAGAGCCCGCGCCGGTCCTCGCCCCCGACCGCCAGGCGCACCACGAAGGTCTCGCCTTCGGATTCCTGCCAGTCGATCTCGACCCGGCGTTCCACCTCGTTCGCCAGGGTGAGGAGATTGGGGCAGTCGGCCCGGTGGATGGAGATGCCCCGTCCCTGGGTGACGTAGCCGACCA
>DATMOQ010000319.1:0-3462 GCA_035568195.1 Gemmatimonadales bacterium | reverse complement strand
CACGGTGCCGATGGTGCCCGGGTTGGTCAGGGTGATGGATCCGCCCGCGAAGTCATCGGGGAGGAGCTTGTTGGTCCGCGCCCTCTCGACCAGAGACTCGTAGGTGGCGTAGAACGTCGCGAAGTCCATCTGCCCGGCGTGCTTGATCACGGGCACGACCAGGGCCCGCGTTCCGTCCTTCTTCTCCACGTCCACGGCCAGGCCCAGGCTCACGCCCTGGGGATCCACGCGATGCGGCTTCCCCTCGTACTCGTGGAACGAGTGAGTCATCACCGGGAACTCGCGGGCCGCCTGGACGATGGCCCATCCGATCAGGTGCGTGAACGACACCTTGCGGTTCCGGGCCGCGAGCTGCCCGTTGAGCGTCTTTCGGCGGGCGTCCAGCACGTCCACGGCGATGTCCCGGAAACTCGTGGCCGTGGGGACGGAGAGGGACTCCGTCATGTTTTGCACGAGCCGCGATGCGGGACCGGTGATGGGAACGGCGCCTGGGGGGAGTCGGGAGTCGGGAATCGTCTGTTGCGGTGTGACGGAGGCGACGACTCCCGACTCCCGACTCCCGATCTCGGAGCGGCTGGTCGGAATGATCGGGAGCTCCGCCAGGTGTCCGTTGTCGAACAGCGCGCGCCACTCTTCGCCCACCGACGCGGGGTCGCGGAGGTACTGCTCGTACATGACCTGTACGAACGCGGCGTTGTTGGTCCCGAAAACGAATTCGCTCACGAGGGGGAATCTAAAGGCGTATACTTGGACATGCCAAAGGCACTCTGGGCGCTCGCGGGCCTCAGTCTCCTGGGCCGGAGCCTCCCGGCTCAGATTCCCGCCGGCCTCCGGGCCCGGCTGGAGGCCCGGATGGACTCGACCGTGGCGACGGGCGTGGGCCTTTATTATGAGGACCTCGCGACCGGGGACACGCTCTCCGTCGACGGGCTGCGCCGCTTTCACGCCGCCAGCACCATGAAGCTGCCGGTGATGATTCAGCTCTACCGGGATCGGGACTCCGGCCTCGTCTCGCTCGATGACTCCCTGATGGTTCATGACACCTTCCCGTCGATCGTGGACGGCTCGCCGTTCACGGTGGACAAGTCCGACGATTCAGACAGCACCCTGTACCTGCTGGTGGGGCGGCGCGTGTCGGTGCGCCATCTCCTGGAGCTGATGGAGACGGTCTCGAGCAACTTGGCCACGGACGTGATCATCGAGCGCATCGGCGCGGCCCGGGCCAACGCCACGGCCCAGGCCCTGGGCGCCGATTCGATCGTGGTGCTGCGGGGAGTGGAGGACGGGAAGGCGTATCAGGCGGGGCGGAACAACACCACTACGGCGCGGGACTTGGGCGTGCTCCTGGCCGCGATCGCGCGTCATCGAGCGGCATCCCCGGCCGCGTGCGATTCGATGCTCGCGATTCTGTCCCGCCAGCATTTCACCGAGGGCATTCCCGCGGGGCTCCCCGCTGGCTCCAAGGTGTTCCACAAGACCGGATGGATCGGCAGCGTGGTGTACCACGATGCGGCGATCGTGCAGCTGCCCACGGGACGGCGTTACGTCCTCGTGGTCCTGACCGGCGGGGTCAAGAAGGACGACGACGCCTACCGGCTGGTGGCGGACCTGTCGCGGATCATCGCCGGGTGAGCGTACGCGCGCCCGCGTCGCCAACGGCTTCCGGGTTTCCCACGGCCCGCTTCCCTTCGGAGGCGGGCCTTTCCTCAGGAGGAAGGCGCACACAATGAAACTCATCACCGCCATCGTCCGCCCCGAACGGCTGCCCGAGGTCAAGACCGCCCTGTTTCGAGCCGGTGTCACCGGCATCACGCTGAGCCGCGTCAGCGGCCACGGTGGCGAGCACGAAATCCTGAGTCAGTACCGCGGGTCCACCGTGGTGATGGAGTTCCATGAAAAAATCCGGATCGAGATGGCGTGCTCCGAGCCCTTCGTCGAGCCCACCATCCAGGCCATCCTGTCGTCGGCCCGCACCGGCGACGTGGGGGACGGGAAGATCTTCGTGCAGCCCCTGGACCGCGTGGTCCGCATCCGCACGGGAGAGCGGGACAACGACGCGCTGACGGCGATCAACGCGGCGGAGGTCCAGCAGGCCGCGATCCGGGCCGACGTGGGCGGGGAGGCGAAATGACCCCCGCCATCTCCGCCGGCGACACCGCCTGGGTCCTGACGTCCAGCGCGCTGGTGCTCCTCATGACCGTGGGGCTCGCGTGCTTCTACGGCGGCCTGGTCCGGTCGAAGAACACGCTGAACACGATGATGATGAGCGTCGTGGCCCTGGGCGCGGTGGGCGTGCTGTGGGTGCTCATCGGCTACTCTCTGGCGTTCGCCCCCGGCTCGCCCTGGCTGGGCGGTCTGGCCTGGCTCGGATTCCAGGGCGTGGGGCTCGACCCCTATCCCGCGTACGCGCCGACCATCCCCCACCAGGCCCATGCCGTGTTTCAGGCGATGTTCGCCGTGATCACCCCCGCGCTGGTGTCCGGCGCGATCGTCGAGCGGATGCGCTTCCGCGCATACGTCGTGTTCCTGATCGCCTGGTCCCTGGTGGTCTACGCGCCCCTGGCCCACTGGGTCTGGGGTGTGGGTGGGTGGCTGCAGCAGCGGGGCGCGCTCGACTTCGCGGGCGGGACGGTGGTGCACATCAGCGCCGGCGTGTCGGCCCTGGTGGCCGCGCGCTTCCTGGGTCCCCGGCGGGACTTCCGGCGCTCACCCCTCGCGCCGCACAGCGTGCCCTGGGTGCTGGTGGGTGCCGGACTCCTCTGGTTCGGATGGTTCGGCTTCAACGCGGGCTCGGCCCTCGCGGCCAACGGCATCGCGACGCTGGCGTTCGTCAATACCAACGCGGCCGCCGCGGCGGCGCTCGTCGCCTGGGCGTTCCTCGATTTCGCGCGCACGGGAAAGGTCACCGCGGTCGGCGCCGCGACGGGAGCGGTGGTGGGACTGGTCGGGATCACACCGGCGGCGGGCTACGTCACGGCGCCGGCCGCGCTGGCCATCGGAGTCCTGTGTGTAGCCGTGAGCTACACCGCGATGCAGATCCGCTCGCGCAGCCGGCTGGACGACTCGCTCGACGTCTTTTCGTGCCACGGCCTGGCCGGTGTGGGGGGCGCCCTGCTCACGGGCGTGTTCGCCTCGAAAGCAATCAATCCCGGCGGTAACGACGGACTGCTCTACGGACACGCCGGGCAGCTCTGGATCCAGCTGGTGGCCATCGTCGCCGCGGGGGCGCTCGCCGCGGTGGGAACCATCGTCATCCTCAAGACCGTCGATCTGACCATGGGGGCGCGCGTGGCGCTGCACGACGAGATCTCCGGGCTCGACCTGAGCGAGCACGGGGAAGAAGCCTATGTGGGCGGGGACGTTTCGGGGGTGTCGGGGTCGGGGATTGCCATCGGCCAGGGCGTGATTCTGTCACACTGAGATGGCTATTGCTGGCCCACCACCCGCGTGGGCGCCGCGCGC
>DATMOQ010000318.1:0-4819 GCA_035568195.1 Gemmatimonadales bacterium | reverse complement strand
ATCTTCTGGAGTCCGTCCACGATGCCGACCCGCAGCTCCGGCTCGGCGCCGGGAAGGGTAAGTGCGGGACCGTGGGGATTGCAGGCCGCGGCACTGAGGAGCGCCAAGGACGCCGCAAGGACGCGCCGGGCGCCCCTCACGTCAGCGCGACCGCCCGGAAGTCGTAGTCTTCGCTCTCCGTGACGCGGGCCCGGAGCATTCGGCCGGGCCGGGCCCAGCCCCCCGCCGCCACGTACGTAACGCCGTCCACGTCGTCGGCCTGCCAGGGCACGCGCCCGATGTGGGTCGCGCCCCCCTCGTCCCCCAGGGGGTCAGCCACCCGATCGATCAGCACGTCCACCTCGCGGCCCACGAATCGCGCCAACCGGTCTCCCGACACGGCGCGCTGCACTTCCATCAGCTCTTCCAGGCGCTCGCGCTTCACTTCCTCGGCCACATCGTCGGGATACTGGACCGCCCGGGTGCCCTCCTGGGGCGAGTACATGAACGCGCCCATCCGGTCGAACTGGGCCTCCTCGAGGAACTCCACCAGCTCACGGAACTGCGCGTCCGTCTCGCCGGGGAACCCCACCAGACAGGTGGTGCGCACCGCGAGGTCCGGGACGGCGGCGCGGAGCCACGCCAGTTTTTCCACGATGGTCCGCTTCCGCTCGGGGCGGCGCATCTTCTCGAGCATCGCGTCGTTCGCGTGCTGGATGGGCATGTCGATGTACGGCACGATACGCGGATGGTCCGCGATGACGCGGACCAGGCGCTCCGAGAGCCCCGCGGAATAGACGTACAGCAACCGGTACCAGGGCACCGAGGTGCCGGCCAGCAGGGCCTCGAGGAGCTCGGGGAGGCGAGGGGCCCCAGGGCCCAGGTCCCGGCCGAAGTGCCCGAGGTCCTGCGCCACGAGGTTGATCTCCACGGCGCCCTGCGCTTCGAGCGCCTGCGCTTCCCGGACCAGCCGCTCCACCGGTTCGGAGCGGTGCTTGCCACGCATCAGGGGAATGGCGCAGAAGGCGCAGGTGTGGTCGCAGCCCTCGGAGATCTTGAGGTAGCGGACGTGCGGCTGGTCCCCCAGGAACTGGCGCACGCCGGGATGCGCGGTGACCGGATCATCGATCAGGCCGCGCTTGGCCAGTTCGGGAATCAGGTGATGGAGATCGGAGAAGCCCAGGAACAGGTCCACTTCGGGCATCTCGGCGGCGAGCTCAGTCTTGTAGCGCTGGACCAGGCACCCCACCGCCACCACCGCTTTCACGCCGCTCTCCTGCTTCAGCCGGGCGGCGCCCAGGATGGCGTTGATGGATTCCTGCTTGGCGGCGTCGATGAAGCCGCAGGTATTGACCAGCACGACATCGGACGACGCCAGATCGGGCGTGACCACGGCGCCATGACCCACCAGGTCTCCCACCAGGCGCTCGGAATCGACCGTCGCCTTGTCGCACCCGAGGGAGATGACGCCCAGTTTCATCCGCGGTAGTTCCCGTACTTGAGCTCGATGCCGAAGTCCTGGGTCCGCAGGAATGCCATGACCTCCTGCAGCTCATCCTTGGAGGGGGACTGAATCCGGATCTCCTCCCCCTGAATGGACGCCTGGGCCTTCTTGAACTTCTTGTCCTTGATGGCCTTGACGATGGCCTTCGCCTTGTCCTGCGGGATGCCTTGAGTCAGGGTGATCTCCCGGCGGACGGTGTCTCCCCCGGCCGGCTGGATCTCCCCCAGCTGGAGGTTTTTCACCGGGACGCCGCGCTTGATCATCTTGCCCTGCAGGACGTCGAAGAGCGCTTTCATCTTGAAGTCGTCGTCGGCCACCAGGGTCAGGACGGCCTTGGTGCGGTCGAAGGCAATGGACGCCTTGGACCCTTTGAAGTCGTAGCGCTGGGCCACTTCTTTGGTGGCCTGATTCACGGCGTTATCGACTTCCTGGAGGTCGGCGCCGGTGGAAATATCGAATGACGAGGTGGGTGCCATTTGGAAGGGGAATATAAGGGAGTCGGGAGTCGGGAGTCGTCGCAGCCGGACAAAACGAAGCCCCGCCCATTCAAGCGGGGCTTCGCAGTCTGTGGAGTCGACGACTCCCGACTCCCGACTCCTTAGAACAGGAAGCTGTCCAGGGCCCTGGCTCGCGACACGTGCCGAAGTCTCGCGAGGGCCTTTTCCTTGATCTGCCGGACGCGCTCCCGGGTGATGCCCAGCCGGGCCCCGATCTCCTCGAGCGTGAGAGGCTCGGGGGTCTCCAACCCGAAATAGAGGCGGAGAATCAGGGCTTCGCGATCCTTGAGGGTGCCGAGCACCTTCTCGACCGATTCGGTGAGGGCATGCTCGAAAATCTCGTCGTCGGGACCGGGGTTCTGCGTGTCGGGCAGATAGTCGAGCAGCTTGTTGTCTTCGCCGGGCGTGAGCGGCGCGTCGAGGGACAGGTGCGCCTGGGAAATGGACATGGTCTTGGCGACCTCGTCTTCCGAGATGTCCATCCCCTCGGCGATCTCTTCCACCGTGGGCTCCCGGCCCAGCTCCTGGAGCAACGCGGACGACCGCTTGCCGATGCGATGCAGCGTGCCGGCCCGGTTGAGCGGGACCCGGACGATGCGCGACTGCTCGGCGAGCGCCTGGAGAATGGCCTGGCGGATCCACCAGACCGCGTACGAAATGAACTTGATGCCCTTGGTTTCATCGAACTTGTGGGCCGCGCGAATCAGCCCGAGGTTGCCCTCGTTGATCAGGTCCGAGAGCGAGACGCCCTGGTTCTGGTACTTCTTCGCCACCGAAACCACGAACCTGAGATTCGAGCGTACCAGCTTGTCGAGGGCTTCCTCGTCCGCCAGCTTGATGCGCTGCGCGAGCAGCACCTCCTCTTCCCGGGTGATCAGAGGATACTGACTGATCTCCCGGAGATACTGGTCCAGAGAGCCTTCGTCGAACGACGCCCGCTTCGCCGTGTTCAGTTGCATGGGGTCCCTCTTCCTCCGTGCATGAACGACGCCGCTCCAAGTGGGTCTCGCCACCACGCCGACGGCCTGGCGGGGGTGACGATTCGCTCCCCTCTCCTGCTCATCACCATCAATGAATCAGCGAGCCGAGCCGCGACCACCGAATGTCGTTGAACCACGGAAAATGGTCGTGTGCGTCCCGGTTGACGCTCCAGTACACGATGAGGGGCCGGCCGCGGATTTCGTTGTCGTCCACGAATCCCCAATAGCGGGAGTCGAGCGAAATGTCGCGGTTGTCCCCCATCACGAAGTACTTGTGGGCCGGTACCACCAGCGGACCCCAATCGTCCCGACAGGGATGATACTCGGCCCGCGCCGCCGCGGACGTGTCCACCAGGTACGCCACCTGCCAGTCGAACCCGGGGTCGCATTCGTTGCGGAGCGAATCGACCCGCTCGACGTACGGCTCCGGGCGCCGGACGCCGTTCACCAGCATCCGGCCTTCGACCATCTGCAGTGTATCGCCTCCGACGCCCACGATGCGCTTGACGAACGTGGTGTCGGGATGCCGGGGATACGGAAAGACCACCACGTCGCCACGCTGCGGCGACGCGAACCCGGGCAGCCGCGTGTGGGTGCCGGGAATGACGGCGCCGTACACGGCCTTGTTCACGAATAGGAAATCGCCGATGAGCAGCGTGCGCTCCATGCTGCCGCTCGGGATCTGAAATGCTTCGAGGACGAAGGTGTGAAGCAGGAGGAACAAGACGAAGGCCATGCCCAGCGTACGCATCCAGATATCGAACCATCGGGAAAGGCGGGACCGGCGTTTCTCAGGGGGATGCGAGGACTCACGCGGGAGAGGCGCGCTGGGCGAACTCTGGGGAGCCCCCAAGTCGTGCATGGATCGTACGTTAGCGGGGGGGGCCGCAGGGCGCAACAGTCACTGTCCACCCCCGGGCACCCCCCCACCCCCGGATTCGGACCCCCAGGTCGACGGTCGAGTCGACGTGTCGAACCCGGGCGGCGAGACACGCGACGCCACCCTCACGCTCAACTCTGACCCACACCGGTGACACTCCGTCGACTTCGCGAAGCGCGTCATCATCGAGTGGTGACCCGCCGGCGTTCAGAATGATGACGAGGGATTCTCGAATGGTGTGCGCCACGACACACAATGCGGCACGTGCGGGCCGTCACCCGCACCCGAATCGTGCGGAGCGGTGCCGAAAAAGCGACTACCGGGCGGGCAGGCTAGCGAGGAAGGCCCGCATCTCCCGTACCACGTCGGTGCGGTTGGAATAGAAGACGTAATGATTCGCGCCGTGCAGCAACACCACGCGGGCGGACGGGACGCCCTTCTGAAACAGCGCGCGCTGTTCGGCGCCCCATGCGGTGATCTTGGCCGTGAATCGCCGCCCTCTCGCCCGGGCGGAATCCGACAAGGTCGCCCACCGGGGAAAGAGCTGGGGTGCCGAGTCCACCACGGCGTCGAACGCAAGGGCCGGCGCGCGGACTTTGGCGTAATCGGGGTGCCCCGCCCCGCGGATCACTTCGGCGTCGATCGAGTCGGGGGTCACGTTGGCGGTCAGGTGCCCGCCGGCGTCGAAGATCTGAGTGGCCCGGATCTGCGCCTCCGGTATGAGCATGCCGAAGGTCTTCAGGAGATAGCGCTGCTGGGCCTTCGGCGACGCGGAGTCCGCGGGCCCCGGCGGTTGGGGCGGATAGTCGCCGATCAGAGGCGCCAGCACGGAGTGGTCGTAAGCAGCGTCGAAATAGACGAGGGCGATCACGCGATCGGGGTGCGCGCCCGCGAAGCCGGTCAGCTCGTCTCCGGCGATCGAGTGCCCCACCAGAATCGCCTTCCCGATGTTCAGGGAGTCCAGCGCGGCGGTCAGGTC
>DATMOQ010000317.1:0-2372 GCA_035568195.1 Gemmatimonadales bacterium | reverse complement strand
GGCGCCCGAGGAGCTGGCCCAGGTACTTCGGGGCTGGCTGATGCGCTGGCCTGACAAAGTGCTCTTCGGCACCGATGCCTTCGAGGGTGGGCCCAATCAGGGGTGGGGGATGGGCGCCTACGTCGCCTCCACCACCGCACGGCGGGCTCTGGGCATGGCGCTCACGGCCATGATGAGAGACGGCGACATCACTCGGCCTCAGGCACAGGTACTAGCCCGGAAGGTTCTCCGCGACAACGCGATCGCCCTTTATCACCTGAGTGGTGTCGCGAAGGACACTTCCGGCTAGCAGGCGTCGTGTTTGCTAGGACACCATTCGCCCAGCTGATTTCTACGAAGTCGAATTGCTGACAGCTGTTAGCTGACAGCTATCAGCTGGCATCTCTTCTGCCTCTGGTACGGGCAACCCCGTTCCGGAGGAACGTATGTATCGCTTCACCCTCGTCGCGATGGCCATTGGCGCCGCCGCCCTCACCGCCGGCTGCGGTGACAAGACGTCGAAGACGTCGAACACCAATAGCGCCTCGCTGCCCACGACCACCAGCGCGACGCCCGCGCCGGTGCCGACCGTCAGTCACTACAGGCAGGCGGTGACGGCCTGGCGGAGTGGAGACCGGGACGCCGCGGTCGCCGAGTTCCGGGAAGCCATCGCCGAAGACTCCACCAAGCTGCCCCCGCGCTTGAACCTCTCCCGTGTTCTCCTGGAGCAGGGAAAGGCGAAGGACGCCATCGGGGAGCTCCAGCAAGTCCTGGCGCTCGATTCGACCTCGGGCTCTGCCTTCCGGCTCCTCGGCCGCGCCCACGACGTCCTGGGCCAGACTGATTCGGCCGTGGCGAGCTACCAGCACGCCATCGTCCTGAATGACCAGGACGGTTGGTCGATGAACAACCTGGGTCTGGTGCAGATCGAGCGCGGGGAGTACGCCGAAGCGCTGAAGGCCCTGTCCCGGGCGGTGGAGCTCTCGAGCTCGGCGACTTTCCGGAACACGCTGGGCGTGGCCCTGGAGCACACCGGCCACTACACGGCGGCAGTGGAAGCGTACAAGTCGGCGCTCTCGGCGGACTCCGGGTACACCAGGGCGTCGACCAATCTGACCCGGGTGAGCGCGCTGACCGAAGCTCCGGGAACCGCGGCGGTCGATCTGGCGGCGCAGGCGCTCGAGTTCATGAAAGAGATCGAGGGCTGGAAGACCGCTAAGAACTGACGGCGCGTGGGGTTGTAGAGAGGTTGGGAGTTGGACACGAGAGGGGGGTGATGGCCCATCGCCATTGCCCCCCTTGTTCATCTCGCTAGCTTTCCCCTCCCTTGAAGCACGTCCTTTCTTCTTATGTAGTGGAGTCCTGGCAATGAAGGCGACTGATATCCGGCGCGGGCACGTGATCATGGTCGAAGGCCAGCCGGTCCGCGTGATGGAGTTTACCCACCGCACCCCTGGCAATCTCCGCGCGTTCGTTCAGCTGCGCCTCCGCAACCTCAAGAGCGGAAACACGTTCGACACGCGAGTGTCGGCCACGGACTTCCTGGACGAGGTGCGTCTGGACACCAAGGAGCTCCAGGTGCTCTACCGCGACCAGAGCGGGGTGCACGTGATGGATTCGAACAACTATGAGCAGTACACCATCGACAATGGCGCCGTGGGTGAGCAGGGAGACTGGTTGCAGCCTGAAATGCGCTTCCAGGCCGAGTGGCTCGACGGGAAGCCCATCGGCATCGAGCTGCCGTCGGTGATGGAGCTGGACGTGGTGGAGACCTCGCCGGTGATGCGGTCCGCCACCAAGACGGCCAGCACCAAGCCGGCCAAGCTCTCGAACGGCGTCACCATTCAGGTCCCCGACTTCATCAGCACCGGAGACCGTCTGCGGGTCGACCCCCGCGAAGGGAAGTACCTGGAGCGGGCCAAGGCCTGACCGGTTCGGGACGACAACGATCGGCGCCCCCCTTCCGTAACGAGGGGGGCGCCGCAGTTTTGGGGGTCCCCTTCCACTATTCCCTTCAGGAGACGTCAATGCACCGCCCGCGGGCCCACTCTCTCCTTTTCCTCGCCGGCCTTCTCTGCCTCTCGTCGCCCCTCGCCGCGCAGGCGTCGCGCGCCAAGCCCGGCACCAAGACGCCGGCCGATGTCACGGCGACCACGAGCCCGGCGGCTGCGGCCGCGAATCCTGCCGATTCGCTCAACACGATCAAGTTCCGAAACCTGGGGCCATCGGTCGCGGGCGGGCGCGTGGCGACGGTGGTGGGGATTCCCGGGCAACCGCTCACGTATTACGTGGGCGCGGCCGCGGGCGGCGTGTGGAAGACCACAGACGGCGGGAACACGTGGGACGCGATCTTCAAAGATCAACCCGCCGCGTCGATCGGCGCGGTGGCTCTG
>DATMOQ010000316.1:0-3417 GCA_035568195.1 Gemmatimonadales bacterium | reverse complement strand
GATTGGGCCGACGCGATGCGGCGCGAAGCGGACGTGCTGGTCGTTGCGAAGCGGCTCGACCCGAACATGAAGGCGGGGATGCCGTCGCAGACGCGAGTGAATAGCACGGCCGACGAGGTCCGCGCGGAGCGGAAGACTGTGCTGGACGCGGCTACGAAATAGCCCGGGCTCCGGAAGCCAGCCATCGTCCTCTTCCTCATTTTAAGCCCTCTGGGGAGCGCACAGCGCTCAAGCCGCCCCTGGCAGGCCTTGGCGGGCATGATGAATCTGCCGGACACAGGCACGTTAAAAGTGTGTATGACGACCCAGGGCAGGAGGCCCGACAGGTCCCCATAAGCGCCGAAGGGGCTTTCGACCCTGCTGCCGGGATCCAAATCGCTTCGCGCTGATCATTACAAATCCCATATGGCGTTGTGACAGGCCGGGGCTGCGGCGAGGGGACTCGACACCATTTTTGTGCTCCTCGTCACTTGGAGCGTCTGGCGAGTACACTGCCGCTGTGAAGACATTGCCCCTCGGGCTTCAGAGTCTGTGGATCTTGTTGTTGCTCTTACCTCAACCAGTGACCGCCGCTCCAGGGGTGGTTTTTCAGACCTCGGTTGCCCCACAGCCCGACGAAGATCTAGCGGCGGCCTGCCGCTACGAAATCACGCTCACGGATCCGTCCAGGACTGTCAAGGGTGTGTGGGTCATCTTCGACCGCGGTCGCGACATGCTTCGGTACTATGGCGACCCTGATGTTCAAGCGTTTGCTCAGCTCCACGATTGGGCTCTTCTGCTCCCGTTCCACTGCGCGGCGAAATCTTATTCCGACATGAACATGGACCCTGCGAAGGGAATCGGACGTGCTCTATTTGCCGCTCTGACTCAATTGGCACAGAGTACACACCATCCGGAATTGGCGTCATCCAAGTTGATCCTGCTGGGTTTGGACCAAGCCGCTGGCGCGGCGGACGCTGCGCGTGAGGCTCGCTCGGACCTCGGGGTAGTGTCCGGGTCACAGGAGGTGTCTTGTGACCCATTGTCGCCGCATCATGCTGGAGGAACTCCAGCGCCGGAACTTCTCGCCGACGACCATTCGAAGCTATCTCTACGCGGTGGAGCGGTTTGCGCGGCACTTCAAGTGTCGCCCCGACCGTCTCAATCACACGCACCTGCGCAGCTACCAGGCGCACCTCTTGCGGACGGGGCAGCTACAGCCAAAGACCGTCCGGCTCCACGTGTCGGCGCTGCGGTTCTTCTTCGTGAAGACGTTGAGGCGTCGCTATCTACTCGACGACACGCCGTACCCGAAGGCGCCCCAGCGTCTGCCATCGATCCTGAGTGTTGAGGAGATGGGCCGCCTCATCGAGGCGGCGGATGGTCTCTATCACCGCACGATGCTGATGGTCCTGTATTCGACCGGCATGCGGAGTGCCGAGCTGCTGCAGCTGCACGTCGCGGACATCGACAGTCGGCGCATGCTCATTCACATTCGCCACGGGAAAGGTGGCCGGGACCGTTACGTCCCGCTCAGTCCGACGCTGCTCGAGACACTTCGCGCCTACTACCGGTGGATGCGCCCCAAGACGTGGCTGTTTCCGGGCACCGTGCACAACTGGCGCGCCGACAAGCCGATCACGAAGCGGGTGCTCTGGAATGCGGTCGTGCTCGCGGCTGAACGCGCCGATCTGCGCAAGCGCGTCAGCCCCCACGTGATTCGCCATTCGTACGCGACGCACCTCCTGGAACGTGGCGCCGACCTGCGCACGATTCAGCTACTCCTGGGGCATGTGAACATCCGGCACACGGCGCTGTATCTGCATCTTTCGCAGAAACACCTACAGGCCGTCGCGAATCCACTGGATGCGCTCACGATCTCACGGCCTGACACCGCGCGGCGGTCTCGGCTGAAGCACCCGCGGTGACGCGGCCACCCTTCGAGGTGGCCGACATCGTGCGCCGACATGGCGATCGCGTCCTGGAGACCCACCGGGCGTGGGTGACGGCGGCGCATCGCCGCGTGCTCCGCGCCATCGCGCAGTGCCGCACGGCGGCACTCGGCGGGCACCGCGATCGGTGTGAGCGGTGTGCGCAGCCGGCCCTCTCGTATAACAGCTGCCGGGACCGGCATTGTCCCCGGTGTTTGACCGCCGCGCGGAACGCCTGGGTGGCGGCGCGCGAAGCGGAGCTCTTGCCCGTGGGCTATGTCCATCTCGTCTTTACGATGCCGGAGCCGCTGGCGCGCCTGGCGCTCGCGAACAAGCGCGTCATCTACGACCTCCTGTTTCGGGCGGCCGCGGAGACGCTGCTCCGGGTCGCGGCCAATCCGAAACGCCTTGGCGCCGCCATCGGCGGGCTCATGGTGCTCCACACGTGGGGGCAGCGTCTTCAGCATCATCCTCACGTGCACGGCGTCGTCCCGATGGGTGGCTTGGCGCCGGACGGCGTCCGATGGATCCATGCCCGCCCGCGCTTCTTCCTGCCGATTCCGGTTCTTCGAACCGTGTTTCGCGGCATGCTCGTCGCCGGCCTGCGAGAGGCGCATCGCGACGGACGCCTCGATTTTCCGGGGACGCTCGCGCCGCTCAAGTCGGACGCGGCCTTCCGTACCTTCGTGCGATCGCTCTATCGCCAGGCGTGGGTCGTGTACGCCAAGCCGCCCTTCGGGAGCCCGTCCCACGTGCTCCACTATCTCGCGCGGTACACCCACCGCGTGGCGATCTCGAACCACCGACTCGTCGACGTGACCGACGACACCGTGTCCTTTCGGTGGAAGGACTACCGGCACGGCAGTCAGGTGCGGACGCTCACACTGGAGGCCGGGGAATTCCTTCGGCGCTTCCTGTTACACGTCTTGCCGAGGCGGTTCGTGCGCATCCGCTACTTCGGCTTCCTCGCGTCGCGCTGTCGCACCGTGCAGCTCCCACAATGTCGGCGCGCCTTGGCCGGCGCGACCCCTCCACCGCCAGCGTCCCCGCCACCGGAACGGCCGAGATCATGGCCGTGTCCCCGCTGCGGTGCGCCGATGCGCGTCATCGAGCGCCTAACGCCGCGGCAGATCTATCTCACGTCGCTCCTCGCCGACATCGTCCATGACACGTCGTAATCCTCGCCCGTCGGCCGCCAGGCATCATCATGTCGCGCGCGTACGCGCGGGCGCCGGAGGTCCGCCCGCCAGCCGCAGCTACCCGCGACGCACGCGATCGCTCGAGCCCTGGACGTGTCGTCACCGTCCGGCATCGAACGTCGAGGCCGTCGGGCACGCTCCTGCGCGCGGGGTTCGTACGATTGAAAGGACATAGCTGACAGGACCGCGTCCGCCGCAAACGCCAGCGGCTTGGTCCAAACGGCTCTATCGAAAGTGACCCGGCGCTCCACCCCGGAGCGTTTCCGGACGCCTGCGCGCCGGGTCACTCTCGATAGAGTCCTACCGTT
>DATMOQ010000315.1:0-9720 GCA_035568195.1 Gemmatimonadales bacterium | reverse complement strand
CGGGGAGGTCGAGGGTCACGGTCAGACGGTGGGCCGTGGCAAATCCTGGCGCGACGGCCGACTCGCGCAGCAGGCTGACGGCCAGCATGTCCCCGACCGAGAGGAGCACCATTGCCAACACGGTCTGCATCGCCAGTGCGGCTCGTTGAGCTCGCACGCTCCCTTGTCCTGCGGCGCGGCTCCTCAAGGGATCATCAGTTGTGCGCGTCAGGGCGAGAAGGGGGCCAAGGCCGCAGAGCACCGCGCTGAGGACCGCGACGCCGCCCGCGAATACGACGATCCGGGGATCGATCTGAAGACTGACCAGGTGGGGCAGGGGCACGGTCAGGAACGCGGGCACCGCCCGCAAGGCGGCGGCGGCTAGGGCTATGCCGACTATGCCGGCCACCAAACCCAGGGCGAGATGCTCCACGACGAGCTGTCGACCCAGTGCCAGCGTAGTCGCGCCAAGGGCCCGCCGGACGGCCATCTCACGAATCCGCCACGCACCGTCTCCCAGCAACAGGAGTGCGGCGTTCGCGCACGAGATCAGGAGAAGCAGGGCGACGGCCGAAAAGAGCAGAACCAGTGGGCGGTGCACCACGGCCGTCTCCGCGTCGCTCCGCAAGAGCACCCGCGTCCCGAACCGCGCGAGGTCGCGGCCGGCCCGAAGAACGCGATCGACCTGGGCCTGTGCGTCGGCTATTGTGACCCCAGGTGCCAGCCGGGCGATTGCCTCGTGGTTGAAGGAATGGTGTACGGTGTCTCGGGAGGCCGTGCCCACCGGAGTCCACACGTCGGGGAAGATGCCGGGCGTCGCGAACGGGCCGACAGAGCCGAAGCGAAAGTCGGGTGGCAGCACGCCGACGATGGTGAAGCGCTTGCCGTCGAGGTCGAGTGACCGACCGCCTACCGCGGGATCGCTCCCGAATCGTGTTGCCCACAGGAGGTTGGAAATGACCGCAACCGGCGCCCCGCCTGGTCCCTCCTCTTCCGCTGTGAACCACCGGCCCACGGGGGGATGCACGCCCAGAAGGCTCAGGAGACCGGCGGAAGCACGCGCGACCCCAACCTCGGCGGCTTCACCTGCGCCGTTCAATTGTTCGGCGGGGGCCTGGTACACGATTTCCACGTCCTTGAGAGCGGTGGCTTCCGTGCGGAGGGCGCGAAAGTCCTCCCAGGAAAGCGCCACCCGATCCCATTGGCGGGAAAGCATCGGCTGGGACCGCCATTCAGGGCGAGTTTGCCAGATAGTCACGAGACGGTCTGGCGCTGCGTAGGGCAAGGGTCGGACGAGAACCGCATCCACCAGCGTAAAGACGGCAGTGGTGGCGCCGATCCCGAGCCCGAGCACGAGTACGACGAGGATTGAAACCCTCCCGCGCCTCCGAAGCAGGCGAAACGCGAGACGAAGATCCTGTTCCAGCTGGCCGATGATCCCTCCTGGCGCGTTGTCAATGTGGACACAAGCCGTGGCCACTTGGTTGCAGACTTGGCGAGTCCCCGTTTTACCTGAAGGGCGTCGGGATGTGGGGGCAGCGTTTGTTCATGGATGCTGGTCGCACGAATGAGATCTTATATGGAGTCCCGGACGAAATTAATATGCCGCGTGTTCACCCACGTGCGGCCGCCATCGCTCGAGCGCGACACTTGCTCGCTATACCCCGCCGCAGTCGGCACCCAACGTATCCGAGCTTGTACGATCTTGTCCTTGTCGGGGAAGCTGTGGACGAAGTACTGGCTGCCGGCCATCACCGCACCGACCCAGGTCAAGTGATTGAGGTGGGCGTTCGCCAGATCATAGGACCACGTATGGGTCGGAGCGTCGAACGCGCGAATGACGACGACCTCGTCCTCGACCGCGCCATTCTGCTGAAAATGCCATCGTTCCAGCAGCGCGCATCCACTCACAACCTTTTCCGCGGACACCTGGGCGGACACTCCAGCCGCCGTGCTGTCGGTCGCCGAGAGGTCGTACACCGTGCCGTGGAAGCGCCCGACCAGGAAGTCGAACGCCTGCGCCTGCTCGGCGGGACACGCCGGCAAGGGCGTGGGTTGCTGAGAGGCGAGAGGGGCTAGGGGACCGAGCAAGCTGGAAACGATG
The DNA here is from genome assembly GCA_035568195.1 of Gemmatimonadales bacterium. Classification (GTDB taxonomy): domain Bacteria; phylum Gemmatimonadota; class Gemmatimonadetes; order Gemmatimonadales; family GWC2-71-9; genus 40CM-2-70-7. Next base: position 7,637 of record DATMOQ010000315.1, on the reverse strand, counting down.
ACGAGCAGCCGACCGCTGTTGTTCACGTTGGCGACTCCGGCTTAGAGAGCCCATCTCATGATCAAGCGATCGGGCGAATCTCGCGGGGCCCATGCGCGAGCGGCAACCGCAAGCCGTTGAACGGCGACTATCATGGCGCGAACGGCCGATCCGAGACTGCAGGTGGCGACTGAAGGGTGCAACCAACCGGCTGATTGAAGGGTCCAACGTCAGACCCCAAAACCGTGACCCCGAGCAGGAGGCGAATTGCGACTCTGGAACGATCTGGCTTTCGGATTCCGGTCCCTCACGCGGCGGCCCGCCTTCGCCATCACCGCCCTCGTCAGCATCGCCATCGGGATTGCCGCCAACACCACCGTCTTGAGCGTCTTCAACGCGGTGCTGCTGCGCCCCTTGCCCTACAGCGACCCCGACCGACTGGTCGCCATCTGGCCACAGCGGGTCCTCGCCCTCGAAGAGATCGCGGCGCTCCGGGCCCGGACCTCGAGCTATGCGGACGTCGCCGCGGTGAGTCCGGGATGGCTCATGGCTCTGACCGGGACCCCCACGCCTCGGCAGCTCGATGCCGACCGCGTGTCCGGAAACTTCTTCGATCTGCTCGGTCAACGGGCCGCCCTCGGCCGGGTGTTCGGGGTGGAAGCGGAGACGCCGGGACGGGACCAGGTGGCCGTGCTGAGCTACGACCTCTGGCAAACGTCCTTCGGCGGTGACCCCTCGGTCGTCGGGCGAACCCTGACGCTGAACGGGATCCCGTACACCGTGGCCGCGGTCATGCCCCGGACGTTTCAGGAATTCGCGTCGACCGCGGACCTCTGGACCCCGCTCACCATGGACCCGACCGCCGCCATTTGGACCGGCGCCACGGCGCTCGCCTACGGCAGGCTGCGCCCCGGCGCCACCCCGGCCGCCGCCACCGCCGAGCTGCGAACGCTGGCGCCGGCGCTGCAGACGGAGTTTCGGCGTAGCGCCGACTGGGCCCGGGGATTGGCCGTGGTAAGCCTCAAGGACACCCTCGTGGGAGGCGTGCGAGGCGTGCTCACGGTACTGCTCGCCGCCGTCGCCTTCCTCCTGCTGATCGCGGTCGCGAACGTCGCGAACCTGTTCCTGGTCCGCACCACGGAGCGCGCCCATGAGATCGCGGTCCGCGCCACGCTCGGCGCCACGCCCGGTGCCATCGCCCGCCTCCTCCTCTCGGAGAGTCTCGCGCTGGGGCTTACGGGCGGTACGCTCGGCGTCGGGCTCGCCTATGCCGGCGTCGGGGTGCTCCGTCGCATTCTCCCCGCTGATCTCCCCCGAGTGAACGAAATCTCCATCGACGCCAGGGTCACCCTCATCGCGGTCGGTGCCACTCTCCTGGCCGCCCTGTTGTCGGGATCGGCGCCGATCCATCAGGGGCTCAAAGCGCTCGCCGGCAACGTCCGACGGGGCCGCACGATCGCCGGAGGTGGCGCACGGGTTCGCGGCGCACTCGTGGCCGTGGAGGTGGCGCTGGCACTGATCCTCACCGTGGGCGCGACTCTGATGGGACGCACCCTGTGGACTCTCGGCGGGGTCGATCGGGGTCTCCGCACCGACCACCTGCTGACGATGCGGCTCCAGCCGCCCGGGTTTGGGTCGCCGGAGGAGGCGAGCGCCTATTGGCGGACCCTGCTCGCGCAGGTGAAGACCGTCCCGGGCGTTCGCGACGCCGCGACCATCCTGCATCTCCCCACGAGCGGGCGGAACTGGTCCGCCGACCTCGCCATCGAGGGTCAGTCCCTCGCGGCGGGTGCATCCCCGCCCAGCGCCGGATGGCAGTCCGTATCGCCCGGATTCTTCGAGGTCGCCGGTGTTCCGATCCTGCAGGGACGGGGATTCGAGGCGTCGGACGGATCGACCGCGCCCCGGGTCATGATCCTGAACTCGGTGCTCGCGACCCGTCTCTTCCCCGGGGGAAGGCCGATCGGCCAGCGGATTCGAGCGGGATTCGCGACCGGCGGCGCTTGGGCGACGGTGGTGGGTGTGGTCGGCAGCATTCGTCACGACTCTCTGAACGCGGCGCCCGCACCGGAGCTGTATGTCCCTTTCGACCAGCGACAAGTCGGAGCGAACTCCCTGGTGATTCGGACCGCGGGGCCGCCCACCAGGGTGGCGACGGCCATCGAGTCCCGGATCTGGTCGGTCCGCAGAGATGTCCCGATCTCGTCCGTCGAAACCATGGACGGGCTGTACGCTGACTCTTTGCAACGGCAGCGGATGATTCTCACGCTCTTGGGTCTGTTTGCCGGGGTGGGCCTTCTCCTGAGCGCGGTGGGGACCTACGGCGTGGTCGCCTATGGCGTTCGTCAACAGCTCCGTGAGATCGGCGTCCGGATCGCCCTCGGTGCGGATTCGGCCAGCATCGGGCGCCTGATCGTGGGGCAAGGACTCCGCTACGGCGGGATCGGGGTGGCGGTCGGCGTGCCGGTGGCCCTGCTCTTGTCGAGCCTGATGCGCAGCATGGTGTACGGCGTCACCACCACCGATCCTGCAACGTTCGCAGTGGTCCCGGCCGCCTTACTCCTGGTCGCCGGCGCGGCCAGCTGGCTCCCCGCGCGGCGAGCCGCCAGGGTGAGCCCTATGGAGACCCTTCGGGAGTAGGCGCTGTGTCCATTGAACCTGCGAGCAATTGTCGAATACCGTTCTCCAGCTCGGCAATGGTCCACGGTTTTGCGAGGAAGGCAGTTCGGGGGGGCGGGCGGACGGTGGCGGGATCGCACTCTCGTTGTGCGCTCGTGAAGAGGTAGTGGGTGGTCTGACCGCCCCGAGGCAGGTCGATATTGGAGACGACGATGTCAATCTCAGCCTGAGCGATCGTCAGCAACTTGAGAGCGTCTGCCCGGTCCCCCGCGGACAGCACGCGGTACCCCTTCTCGGAAAGTCCTCGCTCCGCTATGCGCCGGACACCAGGGTCCTGTTCGACCAGCAGCACCGTGGCGCGGAAGGAACCGAGGATGAGCGGGACGCGGTCCGGGCTCACACCGCCTCCTTGGCTGAGTCTGGTGATCGGACGAATCTCGTGGCCAGCGTGTGCAGGGCAACCACGCGGCGTTGAATGGCGATAATTGCAGCGCGAAACGCCCCACCGAGACTGCCGGTGGCGGCCTAGAGGAGGAAGAGTCCATGCGCGTTGTGCTCTACGGCCTGCTGGTTCTCATGCCACAGTTGCTGTCCGCACAGTCCGACACGGCCCGGCCGCACATCGTCGTTCCAACGATCAATGCCCGACCGGAAGACGTCGCGACGATCGATGCAATACTTCGGGCGAGTTACGAGACTATCTCCGGTCCGGCCGGCCAGCCGCGACAATGGGGTCGCGATCGCACGCTCTATACCCGCTCCGCGTACTTCGTGGAGACGGGAGTCAGGCCGTCCGGAGCCGGGTATGCGCATGGGATGACGTACCAGGAGTACGCCGATCAAGCGGGACCTGAGCTCGAACGGAGCGGCTACTACGAACGGGAGATCGGTCGGTCGGTCGTGGTGTTTGGCCACGTCGCGTCGGTGATGAGCGCGTGGGAGGCCAGAACCGAAGAGCACGGGCCCGTAATTGCGCGAGGCGCCAACAGCATTCAGCTGGTCAACGACGGGCATCGGTGGTGGATCACCTCCATCAACTGGGATAGTGAGCGACCTGATAATCCGATTCCGGCCACGCTGTTGACACCGGCGTACCCACTCCACCCCGTTCGGGGGGACACTACCGCGATCACTCCGCCTGGATCGCGACCAGCGGATCCACGCGCGCCGCCCGCCAGGCCGGAATGACCGAGGCCACGAGGCCCGCGCCCACCAGCAGCGCCGACGCCCCGGCCCACGTCAGGGGATCGAGCGGGCTCACGCCATAGAGCATGAACACGATCAGCCGCGTGACCCCCACGCTGGCGGCCAGTCCCAGCACCACGCCCAGGACCACCAGCTTCAGCCCGTCCCGCGTGACCAGACCGACGATGGACGCGCTGGAGCCCCCGAGCGCCGCCCGGATGCCGAGCTCCCGGGTGCGCTGGGCGACGGCGTAACTCAGGACGGCGTACAGCCCCGCCACCGCCAGGGCCACCGCCACGGCCGCGAAGGTGCCCAGGAGGCTGAAGTAAAACCGGGGGCGGCCCAGCGACCGCAGGATCACTTCACTCATGGGATTCACGTTGGCGATCGCCGCGGTCGGGTCGATCGCCCGCACTGCCGCACGGATCCCGGCGAGCACCGACGTGGGCGTGGTCCCGCGTACCCGGATCAGGAGCGGGAAACTCGAGCACATGTTGCAGCTCTGCAGATAAGTCCAATACATCTCGGGTTGCGGATCCGAGACCGGGCCGAAGTTCCGGATGTCCGACACCACCCCCACGATGGTCGCGAACGTCGTGTCAGACCTGTAGAACCGCTTGCCCACCGCGTCACCATTCTTGAAATCACGCTTCACCAGAGCCTGATTGACCACCACGACGGGCGCCGCCTGCGGGCGATCGTCGTCGGCGGGGGAGAGCAAGCGCCCCGCGAGGAGCCGCTGGCCCGTGACGGCGAAGAATCCGGGCGTCACGTCGCGCTCTTCGACGAGGGGCAGCCGCTCGGGGTCGCCGCTGGGCTGGCCCTCGTAGCGGACGTTCGAGTTGTTCCCCCAGTTGACGTAGGGCACGATGTTGATCGCGGCAGTCTCCTCCACACCGGGCACGCTCCGGATGGCCGAGAACGCGGGCTCGAGCATCCCGCGCAATGGATTCGTGTTGGGGTAGCGCTGGGCCGAAGTCGTCAACGTCAGCGACAGGATGCGCGCGGGGTCGAAGCCGGGGTCCTTTCCCAGCAGGCCGACGAATCCCTTGAGCACGAGCCCGGCGCCGAGCAGGAGCACGAGCGAGAGACACATCTCGAATACCACGAGCCCACGCAGCGCCCGATGATGCTCACGGCCCCCGCCCGAACCGCGCCCCGCCCGGAGGGCGTCCTGCGGATCCACCTGTGCTCCCCGCCAGGCCGGCCACAGACCGCAGGCAACCGCCACGGCGAGCGAGAGCGCCAGCGAGAACCCCAGCACCCGCAGATCGACCCGGAGCCCGGCCAGCTGGGGGAGACGCGCGGCCGCGAGCGCCCCGATGGTCTTCACGCCGAGCGCCGCCAGGCCGATCCCTCCGACCAGCCCCACACCGGTGATCACCAGCGCCTCGAGGAGGGCCGGGCGCATCGTCTCCCAGCGGGAGGCCCCGATGGCCGTGCGGATGGCGGTCTCCCGGCGTCGCTGGACTCCGCGCGCCAGGAGCAGCGCGGCCACGTTGGTCACCGCGATGAGCAGCACCATACCGACCGCGCCGAGCAGCAGCAGCAGCGGGGTTTTCACGAACGACAGGCTTTCCGATCGGAGGGGCGCGACCCGGATGTCGTCACCCTGCAGATAGGGATAGGTGGCCCTGAGGTTCCGGAAGAGCCCGCGCATCTCCGCGTCGGCGCTCGCAACGGTGGCGCCGGGCGCCAGCCGGCCCAGCACCGACAGGTAGTTGCTCCGGCGCCGGGTGAGCTGCATCGCCGTGAATCGGATCGGCTCCCACACGTCGGCGTTGAAGAAGTTCGCGCCGTGCGGAATCTGGAACTCGGCCGGCAACACCCCCACGATGGTGGTGGGGGTGCCGTCGATCAGGATCGACCGGTTGATGATCGTGGGGTCGCCGCCGAAATGGGTGCGCCACAGCTCGTCCGAAATCATGGCGACGGCGGGTGCGCCGGCGCGGTCGTCGTCCGGACCGAGCACGCGGCCGATTTGTGGGGTGACGCCCAGCATGGGAAAGAGCTGACCGCTGGCGTACAGCTCGGGGGCCTGGACCGCGTCCCCCGGAATCCCCACCAGCGCCGTGCCCCAGGACAGGGCGGACAGCCGCTCGATCTGGGTGGAGGCGTGTGCGAGGTCGATATAGTTGGGCGCCGACTGCGGCCAGGTGCCCTGCGGGCCTGACTGCGGGGTGGTGCGGTGGACCGCGACCAAGCGGTCCTGGTCGCGGAACGGGAGGGGGCGGAGTAAGGCGCGGCTGATCGCGCTCCACACCGCGGCGGTCGCCCCGATGCCGAGCGTCAGACAAAGGACGGCGGCCACCGCGACCGTGGGAGTGCGTACGAGCGCCCGTACGGCGCTGCGAAATTCACTGAAGAGGGACATGACCATTCCTCCCATTCGGTTGGTTGCCGGCTGTCCGACCCACCGGCGCAAGGCGCCCACGCCACGGGTAGCTGCCAAGCTCACGCGCATCACCGCGGTGCCCGCTCCGCGCGCCCCGGCCTCCAGCGCGTCTACGAATTCGATCGGCTTGTCGGGTCGTCTCGACCGGTCTACCTCCATTGCGCGTGCGATGGCGTCCGCGACGCCGTCGGGCACCTCGGGGGCGTAGTCTCGCAGGCGTGGCGGGGGTCCGAGAAAGCGCTGGGCCACCACGATCTCGGTCGTGGCCCCGTCAAAGGGGGGGCGTCCCGTGAGCATTTCGTAGACCACACAGGCGAGTGAATAGATGTCGGCTCGACCGTCGAGGTCCTCGTCGCCGTTCGCTTGCTCGGGACTGACATAGGCGGGCGTGCCGGCGGATATGTCCAATCCGCGTCTGGCGCGCCAGCCGGCACCACCATCGTGGATTCGTCGGCTGATCCCGAAGTCCGTCAGGTAGGGGTGCTCTTCCTGCAGCAGGACGTTTCCGGGCTTCACGTCGCAGTGGATGATGCGCTCGGCGTGTCCGTGCTGGAGCGCGGCGGCAATGCCCCGGACCAGGCGCAGCACGGCGGGCAGGGCCATCCGGGTTTCTCGCCCCAGGCGGTCCTTCAACGAGCCGCCCCTGATCCACGGCATGACGAAGAACGGATGCTCGGCGGCGACGCCCGAATCGAACAGCGGGAGGATATGGGGATGCTGTAACTGGGAAACGGCGCCGATCTCGCGGACCAAGGCGTCCGCGCCGATCTCGCACACCGCTTCCGGTGCCAGCACCTTCACCGCCACGACCCGGCCGCGGGCCAGGTCCCGCGCGAGGTACACGCTTCCCATGGCCCCTTGACCCAACTCCCGATCGATCAGATAGCGGGTCTTGAGCGCGGCGGCGAAGTCGGCGCCGGGCCCGGCGCCGGGCTCAACCTCGATGGCAAAGAGCGTCTCGAAGGGCACTCCCAGCACCTCGAGCATGCGTTGCCGAGTCTTGGGGCTGGGGTACGGATGTTTGCCGTTGACGATGTCCGACCAATGCCCGCGGGAGAGTCCGACTTTCAGCGCCCAGTGGTTCTGGCTCAGGCGACTTCTCGCCAGCAGCGACTGGAGCTTTTCGAGGTCGAGCCGAACGCGCATTGGAGATGCCTTGAGGGGGCGATGTAGTTAGACCGCACGGTAGGGCGCTTGGTTGCGCGAGGCAAGACAAAAAAGCCAGGAAGTGTTCGGAATGGTTCGGACTAGCCACCGTTCCAGGCTCGTCGCCGAGCCGAGCCAAGCCCTTCGACGTCCATCGCGCTGGCCTGCAGTTGAACCGTACCGCGTTCGTCTGCAACAGCCTGGTGGCGCTCGTCTTGTTGGCCGTCGGGACCTTGTCGTATGGCGAGAGCGTTGGCGTCCGGACCGGCTTGGGGATGGTGCTGTGCATCGCGGGATTGGTGTTTTTGCGCTG
>DATMOQ010000314.1:0-3720 GCA_035568195.1 Gemmatimonadales bacterium | reverse complement strand
CGCGGCCCGGGCGACGATCTCCTCGTCGTCCTGCGCTACGTCCGTAAAGCCCTGGCTGATGGCCCAAAGTCCGGCGGCTTCCGGCGTTGTCGCTGACTCGTCCGGGAAGTCGGCGCCGTGGACGATCTCCGCCAGGCTGCGCAGGCTCCGGTCTCCGGCCAGGCGCTCGTCGACGAGCTGCTCAAACGAGCAGCGGCCCTGCTGGTCTTTGTGCGGATATCGGGCCCCGGGCGCATCGAAGCCAATCGCCCCCTCCCGCTCTTGGACGGCCGCGACCTCTCCGGGCTCCACGAACAATATCTCCGCGGTCGGGTCCAGAAAGCGCTGGATCAGCCAAACCGTGGCCGCACGGTTCACGTGAACCCGCCTGCGGGTGACCCATTTCACATCCAGATCATATCAGGTGAGCTATGGATATGTCAGATGCTAGTTATACGTGGACCCCAGCCCACCAAGTCTGAGAGACGGCCCCGTCGGTGACTCGGGAGTGCTGAGGTCCCGGGAAGGGTCCCGCCCGTTATCTGGGATGGAGCCCCCGATCCCCAGGCCCGGAGGCGGTGACGAGGAGGAGCTTCTCCGCGCGGGGCAGTCGCTTGATCCGCCGTTCCAACTGAAGGGCGCGACGCCAGGTTCTCACCCGGCGGGACCAGGCGAGGCTCACTGGGCGGCGAGAACGGGTGAATTTTGAGGCCGTGCCCGCTTGGTGCGCGTCGAGACGCCGGACAATGTCCTTGGCGGCTCCGGTGTAAAGCGACCCATCGCGGCAACGAAGGATATACACAAAGGGCATGTGCGCTCCGGTGGCAGCGACGGGCGGACTCGAGCGTTTCGCGGGCCTAGGGATCGTAGCTCGGCGCCACCACCGCGCAGCCCCCAGGGACGTGAGGGCGGGAGGGGGGGCGCCGTGACTCTGGTCTCCGCAGCGCCCGTCGGGAACAGATGCCCTCCCCGCTGGGCGCGCCTCAGGCGCTGCGGCCGAAGCGCTGCGCGTTGCGGGCGCGAGCAGCGGCCGCGACCTCCTCGCGGTTCCGCGGGGGAGACGTCGTCACTAACTCATCCACCAGTCGCCGTGCGACCCGCGTGACCTCCGCCACCGCCCGGTTGAAGGAGGCCTCGTTCGCGCGGGAGGGCGCATTGAAGCCGCTCACCTTGCGAACGAACTGGAGCGAAGCCGCGCGGACCTCCTCGTCGGTCGCGGGGGGCTCGAAATTGAACAAGGTTCGGATGTTTCGGCACATGCCCGATTGTGGTCCAGAGCTGGGCCGGAGTCGAGCGGCGTCGGCATGGGGTGTGTCTCAGCTTGAAGGCGGTGCCTGGGTGCCCGTTTCGCGCCTCATGTAGAACTTGCGATCATCCACATGGGTGATGCGGAATCCCAGCCGGTTATAGAGCCGTACTGCGGGGTTCGTCTTCACCACTCCCAGGGTCACGGCTAGGCGGGCTTGGGTGGCCTCGCCAATCAGGCGATTCATCACCTCGGTGCCGATGCCCCGCCTCTGGAAAGCATCGTCCACAAAGAGCTGTGCAAGAAAAACCGCATCACCCTGTACGGCGCTCTGCAGCCAGCCGACATCGGCGCCGTTCATGGTGATGATTCGTACCTGCGTCGGGCCCCACTGCTCGCGCAAGCCGGCGGCGTGCGCAAACCTATCCAGGTTCAATTCCCGGATGATTCTCCCCATGCCGGCGAAATAGAGGCGCGCGCAATAGTCGAAGTCTTGGGGGTGAGCCGGGCGAAGAGCAATCTGCATCGCCTACCTGAGGCCTCCCTCGAGGGTGGGATTTAGGCGCCCATCGGGGCCGTTCCCGCCGCAAATGTCTCGGCCGCGGGGAATACGGCCGGCCATCCGATGGGACGCGCCACGTTCAGGCCGATACACCGTGGCTACCCGGCCAGCGACTGCCGCCGCCGGCGCAGGAAATCGCGCTCGGCGGCGTTGTCGGTGAGCTTGATCGCGGTCTCGTACGCCGCCGCGGCCTCCACATCACGGCCCAACCGGTGCAACAAGTCAGCGCGGATGGCATGGAAGAGGTGGTAAGTGCCAAGGTCCAGTAGTCCGTCGATGAGGGCGAGCGCCGTCCCCGGCCCGTCCACCTCGGCCACCGCGACCGCGCGGTTTAAAGCGACCACCGGGCTCGCGTCGTAGGCGAGCAGCTGGTCGTAGAGCTGCACGATCTGCGACCAGTCGGTGGCCGCCGCGGAGCGCGCGTCGCTATGCACGGCGTTGATCGCGGCCTGGACCTGGTACGGGCCAGGATCATTGCGCCGGAGGCAGTCGCGGACGATCGCCTGACCCTCGGCGATGAGGTCACGGTCCCAGCGGTCCCGATCCTGGTCGGAGAGCGGCACCAGGCCGCCGCCGGCGGTGGTCCGGGCCCCGCGACGCGACTCCGCGAGCAGCATCAGCGCGAGCAGGCCCCGGACCTCCAGTTCGTCGGGCAACAGCTCGGCGAGGAGCCGGCCGAGACGAAGGGCCTCGGCGCACAGGTCGGCGCGCACGAGCGCTGCTCCCGCACTGGCCGCGTAGCCCTCGTTGAAGACGAGGTAGACCACGGCCAGCACGGACGGGAGCCGGCTAGGGAGTTCGGCCGAGGCGGGCACGCGGTAGGGGATCTTCGCGTCGCGGATCTTGCCCTTGGCCCGGACCAGCCGCTGGGCCATGGTCGGCTCCGGTACAAGAAATGCCCGCGCGATCTCCGAGGTGGTCAGCCCACCCAGCAGCCGCAGGGTGAGGGCGACCTGAGCGCTGCGGCTGAGCGCTGGGTGGCAGCAGGTGAAGATCAACCTTAGCCGCTCATCGTGCACCGGCCCCTCCTCCATCGCTTCGTCGCGGACGTGCAGCAGGGCGGCCTGCGCATGCCGGTCTGCACGCGACGCCTCCCGGCGCAACCGGTCGATCGCCCGATTGCGGGCGGTGGTGATGATCCAGCCGGCCGGGCTCGGCGGCAGCCCGTCCTCCGGCCATCGCTGCACGGCCACCGTGAACGCATCCGCCACCGCTTCCTCGGCGATGTCGATGTCACCGAAGGCGCGGATCAGGACGGCCACCGCACGGCCGTGTTCGGTGCGGAATACGCGCTCGATCTCCGATGCTCGCGCGGGGTCCAACCGGATCAGTACTCGGCGACGTCCTGGAACGGACGCACCTCGATCGGCAGCGTCGTCGCGCGGGCCGCTCGGCCCGCCCAGGCGAGGGCGGCATCGAGATCGGGTGCCTCGACGATCCAGAAGCCGCCGATGTGCTCCTTGCTCTCGATGTAGGGGCCGTCGGTGATCATCAGGTCCCGATCGCGGACCCGAACGACCGTGGCCGTGCTCGAGGGGTGCAGGCCTCGACTGAACACCCACGCACCGGCCGCCTTGAGGTCCTGGTTCAAGGCGTGCAGCTCGCGGCCCACCGACTCCAGGAACTCCGCGGGCGGCGCCGGACCGTCGGGTTGGTAGATGGTGAGCATGTACTGCGTCATAGGGCGTCCCTCCCTTGCGTCGCTGCGGCCATGGTCAGGATGGCTGGTAGGTCGCGATTATCACTCCGGTGCTCGTGGTCACGCTATTCAGGAGACGGAGCACCGAGGCAGGGGCGTCGTCATTAAACAGGCGGCGGCCCCGCCCCAGCACCAGGGGGTGGATCAACAGCACGTAGCGGTCCACAAGGCGGTGCCGCATCAGCGTCTGCAGCAAGTCCCCGCTGCCCAGAACCACCACGTCCTTGCCCGGCT
>DATMOQ010000313.1:0-13318 GCA_035568195.1 Gemmatimonadales bacterium | reverse complement strand
CTGATCGTGCTGGGGCGGGGGGTCCGGGTGGGGAAGCGCTTTGGGCGGTGGCTGGCGGAAATGGGAACCGCCACGGGAGTGATCAACCTCGCCGTGGCGGTTCTCGTTTCCGAAACGTCTCAGGTGCTCTATGTGGGCCAGGCGGTCATCGTGGCCTGGCTCGCGGCCGCCGCGCTCGCGATGCTCGTCGAGCGGCGGCCGCCGTCCGAACCAGCCTAGAGCTGAAGCCGGACGATCCGCTCGACGCCCGCCTGATCGCCCTGGCGTGGCAACCGGAAGATCCGCAGGGTCACCACGTCACCGCGCTTCAAGTCCTTGATGGCCGCGCGGTACTCCTCCCAGTTGCGGGTCGGTTTCCCGTTCACGTTCATCAGAATGTCGTAGAACCCATCGTCCTGCGTCACCAGCCGGTTGTAGGCGGGTCCGTCGGGGGAGATGTTGGTGACCACCATCCCGCCGCCGAAGTCCTGCACCCGCGAGAGGCGCGTGTCCTGCTGCATGTCGTCGGGTGTGAGGGGCTGAACGCCGACTCCCAGCACCCGGGCCGTCGAGCGGGGTGTGGAGGCCGGTTCGTTGTCGTTGTCCGACTTGGTGCTCGCGACCGCCTTGGGCGCTTCGGGCTGGGGCGCCGACACCAGGCGGACGTTGTAGATCTTCTGGCCCGTTCCCTGGCGCTGCACCGTGACCGCGATGGATTCGCCGGGCTTTTTGAAGCCCACGATCTGCTGCAGCTGTGCCGTATAGCTCACCGGCTGTCCATCCAGCGCGGTGATGACGTCACCCTGCTCGATCCCCGCGGCTTCCGCCGGGGAACCCTTGCCGATGAAGTCCTCGACCACCACGCCGCGGATGTCCCGGAGGCCCACCGCCTTGGCGTCCTGCTCGTTGGCGTCGAACACGCTGATGCCCATCTGCGCCCGCTCGACGTGGCCGGTGGCCACGAGCTGCGAGAAGACCGAGTGCACCAGGTTGATCGGGATGGCGAAGCCGTAGCCCGTGTAGTAGCCGGTCCCGGAGGCGATGGCCGAATTGATGCCGATCACCTGGCCCCGGATATTGACGAGCGGCCCGCCCGAATTTCCCGGATTGATGGCCGCGTCGGTCTGGATGAAGTCCTGGATCTGGTAGTCGCCGCGATAGAGGCCCGACAGCAGGCGGCCTTTGGCGCTCACGATCCCCGCGGTGACGGTGAAGTCGAACTCCTCACCCAGGGGATTGCCCACCGCCAGCACCCACTCGCCGATGTTGGTCGAGTCGGAGTTGCCGAGCGACACCGTCGGCAGGTCGGTGGCGTCGATCTTGAGGACCGCCACGTCCGTCTGCGGGTCGGTGCCGACGACGCGGACGTTCTTGAACTCGCGCTTGTCGTAGAGCTTCACGTTCACCCGGTCGGCGCCCGCCACCACGTGGTTATTGGTGAGGATGTAGCCGTCGGGGGAGACGATGAAGCCCGACCCCGACCCCTCTTCGATCTGGGGCCGGCGGTTGGGGGTTTGGAAAAAGTCGCGGAAGGGTGCCGGGACCTGGGAGTTGTCGGCCCGTTCGGTCCGGGCCGAGGACACGAACACCACCGCGGGACGGACGCGGTTCGAGACGGCGACGAACGCGTCGCCCAGCTGCGCGGCCGGCTTGGCCGCCGGGATCGGCGCCTGCGGAGTGCTGGGAATCTGCGGCAGCACGGCCGCCGTTCCCTTGGGCGTCAGGTTCAGGGCCGAAGCGAACAGCAGCCCGAACACGAACGCCACGCCCACCAGGGATACGAACTTCAGCCAGTCTCTCGTGCGTCCGGACATCTTTGCATCTCGTGGTTAAGGGTTATCACGCCTTCTTGTTCTTGTCGTCATCCACGATCTCGTAGTCGGCGTCGACCACGTTTTCCTGCTTGGTCTCAGCGCCGGGCGCCTGGGCGCCGGCATCCGGACCCGCCGTCGCGCTGGGATCGGCACCCCGGGACTGCGCATAGAGCGACGCGCCCGCGGCCGAATAGGCCTGCTGCAGCTCCTCGAGCGCCTTCCCGATGCCCGCGGCGTCGCCGGCGCGCAGGGCCTGCTTGGCGCCGTCCACCGCCTGGTCCAGTCGGGTCTTCAGGCCGCCTTCCAGCTTGTCGGCCCATTCCTTGGCGTTCTTCTCGACTTCGTACACCATCGCATCGAGACGGTTGCGGCGCTCGATTTCCTCGCGCCGGTCCTTGTCCTCGGCCGCGTGCGCTTCGGCCTCCTTCACCATCTTGTCGATGTCCTTGTCGCCCAGCCCCGAGGACGCCTCGATCCGGATCTTCTGCTCCTTGCCGGTCGCCTTGTCCTTGGCCGACACGTGCAGGATGCCGTTGGCGTCGATGTCGAACGTGACCTCGATCTGCGGCACGCCGCGCGGAGCGGGCGGAATTCCGGTGAGCTGGAACTTGCCGATGGTGCGGTTATCCCGCGCCATCTGGCGTTCGCCCTGCAACACGTGGATCTCCACCGTGGTCTGCGTGTCCTCGGCGGTCGAGAACACCTCCGACTTCTTGGTCGGGATGGTGGTGTTCCGTCCGATCAGTACCGTCGTCACGCCGCCCAGGGTTTCGATGCCGAGCGAGAGAGGCGTCACATCGAGCAACAGGACGTCCTTCACTTCGCCCGCCAGTACGCCGCCCTGAATGGCCGCGCCGATGGCCACGACCTCGTCCGGGTTGACGCCCTTGTGGGGCTCCTTCCCGAAGAACTTCTGGACGATCTCCTGCACCTTGGGCATCCGGGTCTGGCCGCCGACCAGGATGACCTCGTCGATCTCCCCGGGCTTCAGCCCCGCGTCCTTGAGGGCCTGCTCCATCGGGGGGATGGTCCGCTGCACCAGGTCGTCCACCAGCTGCTCGAGCTTGGCCCGGGTCAGCGACAGATTGAGGTGCTTGGGCCCCGACTGGTCTGCCGTGATGAAGGGGAGATTGATCTCCGTCTGCATCGCGGACGACAGCTCCATCTTGGCCTTTTCGGCGGCTTCCTTCAGACGCTGGAGGGCCATCGGATCCTTGGACAGGTCGATGCCCTGGTCCCGCTTGAACTCCCCCACCAGCCATTCGATGATCTTCTGGTCGAAATCGTCGCCACCCAGGTGGGTGTCGCCGTTGGTGGATTTCACTTCGAACACACCCTCGGCCAGCTCGAGCACCGAGATGTCGTAGGTGCCGCCGCCCAGGTCGTAGACCGCGATCTTCTCTTCCTTCTTCTTGTCCAGCCCGTAGGCCAGCGCCGACGCGGTGGGCTCGTTGATGATCCGGACCACGTCCAGGCCGGCGATCTTGCCGGCGTCCTTGGTGGCCTGCCGCTGGGCGTCGTTGAAGTAGGCCGGGACCGTGACCACGGCCTTCTCGACCTTGTGGCCGAGGTAGTCTTCGGCGGTCTGCTTCATCTTCTGAAGGATCATGGCCGAGATCTCGGGGGGCGTGTAGCGCTTGCCCTGGATTTCGACGGAGGCCAGGTCGTTGGGGCCGGCGGCGATCTTGTAGGGGACCCGCTTGGTCTCCTCGGCCACCTCACCGGTCCGGCGGCCCATGAACCGCTTGATGGAGAAAATGGTGTTCTGCGGGTTGGTGACCGCCTGCCGCTTGGCCACCTGACCGACCAGCCGCTCCCCGTCTTTCGTAAAGGCGACGACCGACGGCGTGGTGCGACCGCCCTCGGCGTTGGGGATGACGACGGGATCTCCACCTTCCATCACGGCGACCACGGAGTTCGTGGTGCCCAGGTCGATGCCGATGATCTTCTCAGCCATAAACCGACGACTCCTTACCCTAGGTTATTGATGCTCCAGAGCCTTCCCGGGTCGCTCTAGAGCAAGGGGTATGCCTCAAGAAGACGCCAAAACGGCAGATTGACAAGGCCCAAGGCTTGCATAGGGTTACGGCATGTTCTTCCCCTATAAAGACGACAACCCAACCGAGCTCGCCCCCACCGTTACGATCGGGATCATCGCGCTCAACGTGCTGGTCTGGGTCGTCTTTCAGGGAGCCGGGGCGGCGCATTCCCTGGCGGCCTCGACCTGCGAGTGGGGCCTGGTCCCCGGAGAGGTCCTACGGCGTTTGCCGGCGGGAGTGTCGGTGCCCCTGGGGCAGGGCTTCGAGTGCGTCACCACGGGCACCCCGAACTACCTGACGATCTTCACCTCGATGTTCCTGCACGGGAGCTGGTTCCACATCCTGGGCAACATGTGGTTCCTGTGGATCTTCGGGAACAACATCGAGGACGCGATGGGGCACGGCCGCTACGCGGTGTTCTACCTGCTTTCCGGAGTAGCGGCCGCCGGCGCGCAGGCGTTCTCGAACCCTCACTCGGCGGTGCCCATGATCGGCGCGTCCGGGGCGATCTCGGGCGTGATGGGGGCCTACCTGGTGCTCTTCCCCAAGGTCCGCGTCCACACGCTGGTGTTCCTCGGGATCTTCTTCACCACCATTGCGGTGCCCGCCTACCTCATGCTCGTGTATTGGTTTCTCATCCAGCTGCTGGGCGGGCTGCCCGCGTTGGGGGGAAGCGCCGACTCCGGCGGAGTGGCGTTCTTCGCCCATGTGGGGGGGTTCGTGGCGGGCCTGGTACTCGTGAAAGCATTCCTGCGTGGGGATTTTCGGAGCGCCGGTGCATGAGCTAGACGGTTAGACGGTTAGACGGTTAGACAGCTGGTGAGGCCATCTAACCGTCCAGCCGTCCAGCCGTCTATTCTTCCGCGTGGTGTTTGATCGTCTTCCCTTCGACCAGAAACACCACGTCTTCCGCGATATTCGTCGCGAGGTCCGCCACCCGCTCCAGATTCCGGCTCACCAGGAAGAGATCCATCCCCGCGCCGATGATGTGCGGGTCTTCCATCATGTGGGTGAGCAGGATCCGGAACACCGACCGGTGCAGCGCGTCGACCCCGTCGTCCCGTCGGCAGATGGCCCGTCCCGCCTGCGCGTCTCCGCGGACGAAGGCTTCGAGCGCGTCGGCGAGCATGGTGCGCGCCTGCCGCGCCATCTCGATGATCTCGGGCTCGGGGGCGAAGGACCGCGAGGCCAGGAGCCGCTCCGCCGACTGCGCGATGTTCACGGCGTGGTCCCCCACCCGCTCCAGATCGTTCGCGATCTTCATGACGGTCATCAAGAGCCGGAGATCCTTCGCCATCGGCTGCTGGGTGGCGAGGAGCCGCACCACCTGCTCTTCGATGGAGAGCTCGAGGGCGTCCACCCGGGCGTCGCCGGCGATCACCCGCGCGGCCACGGCGGCGTCCCGGTGCAGGACCGAATCCACCGACTCCCGCAGGGCGTCCTGCGCTTCGGCGGACATGGTCAAGAGGTCCGCCTTCAGGTTCGCGAGCTCGTCATGAAAGTGCCGGTGACCGGCGCCGGGCCGTGCCGACTCGGCCGCGTTGGGTTGCTGGCTCATCCGAATCTCCCCGTGATGTATGCCTCGGTCCGTTCGTCCCTGGGCCGGGTGAAGACCTGCGAAGTGTCGCCGAACTCTACCAGACGTCCCAAGTAGAAAAAGCCGGTGTGATCGGCCACCCGGGACGCCTGCTGCATGTTGTGCGTGACGATCACGATGGTCACCTCGTTCTTGAGCTCCACCTGCAGCTCCTCGATCCGCTCGGTGGCGATCGGGTCGAGGGCCGAGCAGGGCTCGTCCAGCAGGAGGATCTCCGGGCTGTTGGCCAGGGCGCGCGCGATGCACAGACGCTGCTGCTGGCCTCCGGAGAGTCCGGTGCCCGGCTCGTCCAGCCGGTCCTTCACTTCGTCCCAGAGTGCCGCCCGGCGCAAGGCCTCCTCCACCCGGGCGTCCATTTCCCCTTCGCGGCAGAGCCGGTTGAGCCGGGGTCCGTAGGCCACGTTGTCGAAAATCGACTTCGGGAACGGATTGGGACGCTGGAACACCATCCCCACCTGCCGCCGCAAATCTACGGTATCCATCCCCGGCGAGAACACCGACACGCCCTCGAGGAGGATGTCACCGGTATGCCGCGTCCCGGTCTGGATCTCGTTCATCCGGTTGATGGACCGGAGGAACGTGCTCTTGCCGCACCCCGACGGGCCGATGAGGGCCGTCACCGCCTGCCGCGGAATGGTCAAGGCCAGGTCGAAGAGGACCTGTTTGGGCCCGTACCAGAACGCGTACTGGCGCACGTCCAGCACGGGCGGCGCGCCGGCGCCCGCGGACGTCCGATGCTGCTGCACGACGGGGACCGGCGTGCCGGGAGCGCTCCGCGCGGTCATCCGAACCGTCCCGTGATGTAGGCCTCGGTCTGCGGATCGTTGGGCTTGGTGAAGAGCTGCTGGGTCTCCCCGACCTCCACCAGCCGGCCCATATAGAAGAACGCGGTGAAGTCCGACACCCGCGCCGCCTGCTGCATGTTGTGCGTGACGATCACGATGGTGTAGCGGGCCTTCAGCTCGGTGCAGAGCTCTTCGATGCGCTGGGTGCCGGCGGGATCGAGGGAGGCGGTCGGCTCGTCGAGGAGGAGCACCTCGGGGGCGGGCGCCACGGCGCGGGCCACGCAGAGGCGCTGCTGCTGGCCGCCCGAGAGGGCGACTGCGCTCCCTCGCAGGCGGTCTTTCACCTCGTCCCACAGGAAGGCCTGCCGGAGCGCCCGCTCCACCGTCTCGTCCATCTGACCGCGCGGGATCCGGCCGTTGACCCGGAGCCCCGCGGCCACGTTGTCGTAAATGGACATGGTGGGGAACGGCGTGGGCCGCTGGAACACCATCCCGACCCGCCGGCGCACGTCCACGGCTTCGACTCCGCCGCCGTAGATGTCCTGGCCATCCAGCACCACCTGACCGGTGGACCAGCCGCCCTCGGACAGCTCGTGCATCCGGTTGAGGCAGCGCAGGAACGTGCTCTTGCCGCATCCGGACGGGCCGATGATCGCGGTCACGGTGTGCCGCGGAAAGGGGAGGCTCACCTCCCGGACGATCACGTTCCGGCCGAAGAGCGCGGAGAGGCGGCGGGTCTCGAGTTGCACCAGGGTCTCAGTCGCCATACCGCTTGCGGGTGGCCCAGCGGGCCGCCATCGCGAGCGCGAGCACGAGGGTCATGAGGACGAGGGCCGACGCCCACGCCAGGCGGTGCCAGTCCTCGAACGGGCCCGTGGCGTAGGTGAAGATCTGGAGGGACAGCGTCTGCATCGGCTCCTTGATGTTCGTGTCGAAATTAATGTTGCCCAGGGCGGTGAAGAGCAGCGGTGCGGTTTCGCCGGCCACACGCGCCACGCCCACCAGCGTCCCGGTCACGATTCCGGACAGGGCCGCCCGCGCCATCACCCGCAGGGACGTGCGCCACCGGGGATATCCCAGCGCCAGCGCCGCCTCGCGCAGGGAGTGCGGCACCAGCCGCAGCATCTCCTCCGTCGTTCGGGCGAGCATCGGCACCATGAGGAGCGCCAGCGCCACCCCGCCGGCGAGCGCGGAGAAGTGATGGACCGGCTTGACGAACCAGGTCCAGGCGAAGATCCCGACCACGATGGACGGCGTGCCGTTCATGACGTCCGCCAGGAATCGCACCAGCCACCCCAGCCGCCCCAGGCCATACTCGGCCAGGAAGAGCCCGGTGCCGATGCCCACCGGGATCCCGACGGCGCACGCGATGGCCACGATGATGGCCGTGCCGACGATCGCGTTCGCGACGCCGCCTCCCGATTGCCCGGCGGCCACCGGGATCTTCACGAAGAAGTCCCAGTCGATGGACGAGGCGCCCTTGCGGACCAGGTCCGCGAAGATCAGGAACAGGGGGAGGATGGCCAGGAAGCACAGCAGCGCGACCAGGCCCGTGAAGAACCCGCTCTTGATCCGGCGGGTAGTGACCGGGGCGCTCACAGCGCCTTGCTTCCCACCGCGGTGCCCCGCGCCACGCGCCACACCAGGAGGCGGGCGAATGCGTTGACGCCGACCGTGATCACGAAGAGGACGAGGCCCACTTCGAACAGGGCGGAGAGGTACATCGCGGAGGTGGCTTCGCTGAATTCGTTCGCGATGGCCGCGGCCATGGTGTACCCGGGCTGGAAGAGGGACATCGCAATGTCGTGGCGGTTCCCGATGACCATGGTCACCGCCATGGTCTCGCCCAGCGCGCGGCCCAGCCCCAGCATCACGGCGCCGATGATGCCGGCCCGTCCGTAGGGCAGCACCGCGCCCCAGACCGCCTCCCAGCGCGTGGCGCCGAGGCCCAGCGCGGCCTCCCGCTGGGTGGCGGGGACGGCGAGGAGGACCTCACGCGAAATGGCCGCGATATACGGCACGATCATGATGGCGAGGATGATCCCGCCGGCGAGCATCGAGTTGCCGTAGAAAATGCCGTTGAAGAACGGGGTCCACCCCAGGACGGCCCGGATGGCGGGCGCCGCGTAGCTCCGCAGCACGGGGATCAGGACGTAGATCCCCCACACGCCGTAGACGACGCTCGGGATGGCCGCCAAGAGCTCGACGAGAAATCCGATCGGCTGGCGGAGCCACCGGGGGGCGAACTCGGTGAGGAAAATCGCCACGCCCAGCGACAGGGGCACGGCGATGACCAGCGCGAGCAGCGAGGACACCAGGGTACCGAAGATCATCGGCGCCGCGCCGTACACTTCGTTGACCGGGTCCCACACCGACGTCCAGATGAACGAGAATCCGAACTTGTGGATCGACGGCCACGCGCTCACCGCCAGCTCCGTCACGATGGCCACCAGGAGCAGGGGCAGCGTCAGGGCCAGGCCGGTCAGCAGCCCTTTGTAGACCCGGTCGCCGTAGTACCGGCGGGTGGGGCGGGGGGCGGCGCTGACGGTGGAAACGGGAACGATCGGCTCGACGGTCGCTTGTGACATCGTCTGGGGAATCGTGGTGGACATCGCGGGGAGAGTCTACCGGGGGTGCCCCCCCCCGCCATCACGGCTTTGTAACGATTGTGTCACCCCCCCGTGACGGCGAAACCCCCGAAGTAAGCCAACCTTCGGGGGTAGCGCCGACAGTCGGTTGGAGGGAGTTACCGGCCTGCCGGGCCGCTCCACACGGCGGTGCCGCTGGCCGTGATGGTCTTGAGCCGCGCTTCCAGCCAGGGCTGCAGGGCCTTGGGCAGCGGCGCGTACCCGAGCCCGCCGCAGCGCTCCTGCCCGGTGGTGACTGCCCACCAGGTGTACTGCACGATCGCCTTGGCCTTGGCCGCGTCGTCGTAATCCTTGTGCACCAGCATCCAGGTGAAGCTCGAAATGGGATAGGCGTCCGCGCCGTCCGGGTCGGTGATCGACACCCGGAAATCGGTGGTGGGCGACATGCTCTTCAACGCCGAGGCCGCCGCCGCCGTGACGCTCTGGACCGAAGCCGCGACGAACTTGCCGGCTTTGTTCTTCACCGCGCCCACCGTGAGGTTGTTGGCCAGCGCGTAGCCCAACTCGACGTACCCGATGGCGCCCGGGGTCTGCTTGACCGTGGCCGCGACGCCCTCACTGCCCTTGGCGCCCAGACCGACGGGCCAATTCACCGCGGTGCCCTTACCCACCTTGGACGCCCACTCTGGGCTCACCTTGGTGAGGTAGTCGGTGAGAATGAAGCTGGTGCCCGACCCGTCGGAGCGGTGCACGACCACCACGTCCACGTCGGGCAGCTTCACGCCGGGGTTGTCCGCGGCGATCCGCGCGTCATTCCACTTGGTGATGGTGCCGAGGAAGATGCCGGCCAGTACCGGACCCGAGAACTTGAGCTGCGCGGTGACGCCCGGAAGGTTGTACGTGGGCGGCACGCCCCCCAGCTCGGTGGGGATGTGGAGCACGTTGCCGCTGATCAGCGCCATGGCCGAGTCGGTCATGGGCGCGTCGGAGGCGCCGAAGTCCACGGTGCGGTCCGAGAACTGCCGGATGCCGGCGCCGGAGCCGATCGACTGATAGTTGAACTGCACGTCGGCGTGCGCCTTGTTGTACGTCTGCATCCAATCCGTGTACAGGATGTTCGAGAACGTCGATCCCGCACCCGTGATCTTGGTCTGCGCGGCCAGGGGAGCCGAGAGGGCTCCCAGGGC
This sequence comes from Gemmatimonadales bacterium, assembly GCA_035568195.1. Classification (GTDB taxonomy): domain Bacteria; phylum Gemmatimonadota; class Gemmatimonadetes; order Gemmatimonadales; family GWC2-71-9; genus 40CM-2-70-7. Next base: position 3,329 of record DATMOQ010000313.1, on the reverse strand, counting down.
GAGCAGGGCGAGCATCTGTTTCTTCATGTCGTGTTCCTCGGTCTCTTAGAACGTGAACTGGGCTTGGAACAGGGCCTGCTGTTTCGTGGCGTCGAATGCGTTCTGCTGCGCCGCGGTCAGGGTGCTCTCATTGGCCGTGGACAGCAGGTTCAGGTCCACCAGGAGCCGAACATTGGGGCTCAGCTGGTACGAGGCACCCGCGATGATGTGGTCGTTGGTGAAGCCCGGGACCGTCGAGGCCGCGTCCTTGTTGGGCTTGATGTGGTCGTAGCGCAGGAGCACGGCGACCGGCGAGTTGGTGAAGTGATAGACGCCGAAGGCGCTGAGCACTTGACCCTTGACCTCGGCCGCGGCGCCGGTGACCGAATCGGTGGTCATCGCGTAGAGCCCGGCGAGAGTGAACATCTTCGACTTGTATGACACCACGCCGACGAAGCGGGAACGGGTGCCACCCGTGGGGGGCTTGCCGATCTGGGCGAATCCGGTGATGCGGAGACCGCCGACCCGGCTGGGATCGTCTGTGTCCATGGCGCGGACCGACACCCGGGCCTGGAAGTCCTTGCGCTCGTCTCCGAGGCCGGCGCTGTAGCTGCCGTTGTCGAAGATACCGGCCTGGAAATCCACCTGTTCCTTATTGATGTTGCCGTCGACGTCGGCAGCGAAGTTCGAGGATGAGAGGTAGGGGCCGTCGAGCACCGTGGTGCCCTGCATCCGGTAATCCCAGAGTGCCTCTTCCCAATCGAGGTAGGGGGTCTGCATCAGGCCGAGCTTGTAGGTCAACGAGCTTCCTTCGGGGGTGTAGCCCGCGTACGCGTACTTGAGGCGGTAGGTCTGCTGACCGTTGGTGACGTGGGCGATGTCCGCGGTGACGCGGGTGAAGATCCCACCAGAAAACCGGCCGATCACGTTGAGGTAGGCCCGCGTGACGTCGAACGCGTTCGTGTGGCCGGTGTCCGTCGCGCCGTTGAGCGCTTTCATCTGGTACCCGTACTGGGCATAGACCACACCACCCACCGTGACCGGCGAAGGCGCGGGCGCCGGCGTCTGCGCGAAGGCCGGAGCGGCGAACGCGACGCCGAGTCCGGCGGTGAGCACCATGCGGCGGAATGAGGCTTTCAAGATTCCCTCCCGGGAGGTGAAGTAAGGAGCTGCGGACACGTGCGTCATCATTCCGGGCTTATGAACGCCCCGGCAGATCACAAGGACAGACAGAACTCGTAACGGTTGTGTAACGGAGCGTCGCGGGGCGAAACAACCCGGCGACGGGACGGCCGTTGCCGGGAGGTTACACGACCGTAGACGAGCCGAAGCCAAGCGATGCGTAGGTTCTGCCGTGCGCATGAGATCTTCCGCTCCGCGCGTGCTCTTCATCTGTGGCTCGCTCAACCAGACCACGATGATGCACGAAATCGCCGGCAGCCTCGAAGGGGTCGAGCCCTCCTTCACCCCCTTCTACTGTGACGGTCTGCTGCACTGGCTCACCAGTCACGGCTGGCTCGACTTCACCATCCTCGGCGGCCAGATGCGCCGCCACACCGACGAATACCTGGCCCGCCACCGGCTGCCGCTCGACGAGCGCGGCGACCAGGGCCCCTACGATCTCATCGTGACCTGCACCGACCTGATCGTGCAGCGGAACGTCCGGGGTCGCCCGCTGGTGCTGGTGCAGGAAGGGATGACCGACCCCGAAAACCTGGGCTACCAGCTGGTGAAGACGCTGGGCCTGCCCCGGTGGGTGGCCAGCACCGCCGCGACCGGTCTGTCGCTCGCCTATTCGAAGTTCTGCGTGGCCTCCGACGGCTATCGCGATCTCTTCATCTCCAAGGGAGTTCCCGCGGAGCGTCTGGTGGTCACCGGGATTCCGAATTTCGACAACTGCGGGGCCTACCGGGACAACGAGTTCCCCCATCACGGCTACGTCCTGGTCGCCACCTCCGACACCCGGGAGACCTTCAAGCGCGACGACCGGCGGGCCTTCCTGGCGCACGTCAAGCACGTGGCCGCCGGGCGCGAGGTCATCGTCAAGCTCCACCCCAACGAGAACGCGCGGCGGTCCATCCGGGAAATCCGTCGGGTGCTCCCCGACGCCACGATCTACGTGGACGGCAACGTCCACCACATGATCGCGAACTGCGACGTGCTCATCACCCAGTGGTCGTCGGTCACCTATGTCGGGCTGACCCTGGGGAAAGAGTGCCACTCCTACTTCGATCTCCAGGAGCTGTCCCGGCTCCTGCCGCTGCAGAACGGCGGAACCTCCGCCCCGCGCATCGCCCAAGTCTGTCGCGAGGTACTGGACGCGGCCGCCGGGGATGTGCGCTGGAAGGCGGCGTCGTGATGGGGGACGTGGTCACGATCGTGCAGGCCCGCACCGGATCCTCCCGCCTGCCGGGCAAGGTGCTGCTGCCGCTGAACGGGACCACCATCTTGGAGCGGATGCTCGAACGGGTGCGGGCGTCCCGTCTGGCCGGCACTGTGGTCATCGCCACCACCACCGACCCCGCCGACGAAGACGTGGTGGCGCTCGCGGACCAGGCCGGCGTCTGCTGCTATCAGGGACATCCCACCGACCTCCTGGACCGCCACTACACGGTGGCCCGCATGCTCGGCGCCCGGCACGTCGTGAAGATCCCGTCCGACTGCCCGCTCATCGACCCGGCGGTCATCGACCGCGTCCTCGGCTACTACCTGGCGCACGCCCACGCGCTCGACTACGCGTCGAATCTCCACCCCGCCACCTACCCGGACGGCTTCGACGTCGAGGTGATGGGGATCGACGCGCTGGCCGCCGCCTGGGAAGAGGCCCGGAAGCCGTTCGAGCGCGAGCACACCACGCCCTTCATCTGGAACCAGCCCGAGCGGTTCCGCATCGGCAACGTGGTGTGGGAGACGGGAGAGCATTGCGCGCTGAGCCATCGCGTGGTGCTCGACTACATAGAGGATTACGAAGTGATCCGCCGGGTGGACGCCGCGCTCCTGGGGCTCGTGCCCCGGTACACCGTCCGCGACATCCGGCGCTTCCTGGATCTCAATCCCGACGTGGTGGCCCTCAACGAACGCCACCGGGGCGTGTCCTGGTACCGGAACCACCTGGACGAGCTTCCGGCGCTGCGCGGTTCCGGGCGGGAAATGGTGACTGCGCAATGAACCACGTCCAGCGCCGCGAGCTCCAGGGGGTGGCCCGGGCGGTGCGCCGTCACGCCATCCGGATGGCGGGCGGGGGCGGGTGCTTCCTGGGCGCCTCGCTCTCCTGCGCCGATCTCCTCGTCTACCTGTACCGGGACTTTCTGCGGGTGGACCGGCGCCACCTCGACAGCCCGGACCGCGAC
>DATMOQ010000312.1:0-2054 GCA_035568195.1 Gemmatimonadales bacterium | reverse complement strand
TCGATGTCCCCCGATCGCGTGCCCATCATCAGGCCTTCGAGCGGCGTGAGACCCATGGTGGTGTCGACCGATGCCCCGTTCAGGATCGCGCACGCACTGGCCCCGTTGCCCAGGTGCAGTGACACCACCCGGCGGGGGAGCTTCTTCTTCAAGACCTGCGGGAGATGGTGGCGGACGTAGCCGTGGCTCGTCCCGTGGAATCCGTAGCGGCGGATCCGGTGATGGTGGTACAGCTGATACGGGATGGCGTAGAGATGGGCCACCGGGGGCATGGTCGAGTGGAACGCCGTGTCGAACACGGCGACCTGCGGCACCGACGGAAAGGCCGACCGGGCGGCTTCGATCCCCAGGAGGTTGTACGGGTTATGGAGCGGCGCGAGATCGGCGGCGCGGCCGATCTCGGCGATCACGGCGGGCGTGATGACCACCGGCTCCGTGAGCTTGTCTCCACCGTGCACGACCCGGTGGCCGACCGCCGCCACGTCTTCACGGCGAAGGCCCTCCCGCTCCAGGCGTCCGAGGAGAGCGGAGAGCGCTTCAGCGTGGTCTTTGGCGGCCAGGGGCTCGGTGCGGGTGGGGGCATCGGGGCGGTCGATGCGCAGGAGCGCTTCGCCGGCTCCGATCCGCTCCACCAGGACAGTGAGCACGGCTTCCGGGGAGGCGCGCTGGAAGAGGGCGACCCGGAGGCTCGAGGAGCCGGCATTGAGGACGAGGATCCGGTGCGGCACGCATGAAACCTACCCTTTCCGGTGTTCTTGACGGCGTTCGGTTTGCGTGGCAGTGTATCGCAACTCTAATACACCGACGATACCATGTTCGAGCAACTCGACCCCCGGAGCCCGACGCCGCTCTACGCGCAGATCGCGGAGCGACTGCGCGTCGCGATCGTGACCCGCGAGCTCGCCCCCGCCGAGATGCTCCCGTCGGTCCGGCAGCTGGCGGCGAGCCTGCGCGTAAATCCCGCCACCGTGGTGCAGGCCTACCGCGCGCTCGAGAACGAGGGATTCATCGAGATGCGCCAGGGCATGGGCACGTATGTGCGTGAAGTCTCGCCCCACCAGCGCAGCACCGAACGGGAACGCCAGGCCACCGAGCTGGTGCGGCGTCTCCTGTCGGACGCGGCGCGGTTGGGGTTGTCGGCCCGCGAAGTCACTTCCGCATTCGAGCGGGAGCTCGGGGAGACGGTGCGATGAGCGAGCACGCCGTCGAGATCCAACACCTGACCTATCGGGTCAAGCGTGTGTTCGCGCTCGAGGATCTGTCCCTCAAGGTCCCTACGGGATCCATCTACGGATTTCTCGGGCCGAATGGATCTGGAAAGACCACGACCATTCGTCTGATCCTCGGCCTCCTGCGCCCGGAGTCCGGCACCATCACCGTGTTGGGCCACGCCATCCCCGAACGCGCCCCCGCCGCGCTGGCACGGACCGGCTACGTCCCGGAGGCGCCGCACCTCGACCCGACGCTCAGCGTGGCCGAGGCCATCTGGTTCCACTCGCAGTTCTATCGGACCTGGGACGGCGCGTGGGCCGCGCGACTGCTCGCGGACTTCGAGCTCGACCCCAAGCGACCATTCGGCAAGCTGTCGAAAGGTCAGAAGGGGAAGCTCATGATGCTCCTGGCACTGGCCCAGCGTCCGGAGCTGCTCGTACTCGACGAGCCCACCGACGGACTCGACCCGGTGGTCCGCCGCGACATGCTCAGCGCCCTCCTCGACTACGTGTCCCAGCACTCAGCCACCGTATTCATTTCCAGCCACTTGATCCACGAGCTGGAGCGGATCTGTGACTGGGTGGGGGTGATGGACAATGGCCGCCTGGTGGCCGACGTGGGGATGGAGCGGTTCAAGACCGGCATGAAACGTCTCAAGGTGTGTCACGGGCCGGCGAATACGGACACGCTGCCGTTCCGCGTGCTCACGCGCACCACGGTCAACGGGAACGGTACCGAGATGTGGCTGGTGCGTGACTGGGCTCCGGAAATGGCACCGGCCGTGGCCGCGGCGGGAGGGGAGCTGCAGCAGGTGATCGACCTCGATCTCGAGGAAGGGTTCG
>DATMOQ010000311.1:0-14160 GCA_035568195.1 Gemmatimonadales bacterium | reverse complement strand
TCCCTCCTCCGTCGTCCCGGCTTTCTCCTCACCTCGATTCTCACCATCGCATTGGGCGTCGGCGGCACCACGGCGGTGTTCAGCGCGATGGACACGGTGGTGCTCGAGCCGCTGCCCTTTCAATCTCCGGGACAGCTGGTCCGCATCTACCAGAGCTCCGTCAAGAACCCGGACGGTCGGAACTACGTCACCGTGGTCCACTACGTGACGTTCCGGCGCGAGTCGGCCCTCCTGCAATCGGTGGCCGCGATCAATACGTACGATCAAACCGGCGGAGACATCGGCAGTGGAAACGATGTCCAGCGGATCCGCACCCTGCAGGTCAGCTCCGACTATTTCGAAACGCTCCGTACCCCGCCGGCGCTGGGCCGCGCGTTCACGCGGGACGATGAGCACGGCCCGGACACCGACGAGGCAATCGGCTCCCCGAAGATCATCCTGGGCCACGCCCTCTGGCGCGATCGCTTCCACAGCGACCCGGCGGTGGTCGGCGCCACGCTGGTCGTGAGCGGCGTGCCGTGCACGGTGGTGGGCGTGATGCCGGCGGGCTTTGTCGACCCCGTCGCGGGCCCGGGAATCGAAGCCTGGATCCCGCTGGACGTCACCACCGGAGGTGACCTCTCGAACATCAACAACCACTGGCTGACGCTCATCGGCCGGGTGCGGCCGGGCGTAACCGTCGCGCAGGCCCACGCGGAGCTGGACGGCATCACTGAGCGCCTGAGTCAGCCGTACCAGGCGCGGCACGACGACCGCACCGCCTTCGTGCCGCTCAAGGAGGACGTGGTCGGCCAGGCCGCCAAGGCGCTGAGCCTGATGCTCGGCGCGGTGGGGCTCGTCCTGCTGCTCGTGTGCGTGAACGTCGCCAACCTCCAGTTGGTGCGCGGGTCCGAACGGGCCCGCGAATTCGCGGTCCGCGCCGCCCTCGGCGCGGGCCGTGCACGGCTGGTCACACAGCTGCTCACCGAAAGCCTGATCATCGCGGGCGTCGGAGGCGTGCTCGGCCTCGTCGTGGCCCGGGTCGGCATGGGTGCCCTGAAGGCGCTGGGGTCGGCATCCATCCCGCGCCTGGCCGGCATGGCCCTCGACTGGCGGGTGCTCGGATTCGTGATGGTGATCTCCGCCCTGGCCGCGATCCTGTTCGGGCTGGCACCGGCGTGGCACGCCGCGCGAACCGACCCGGGGGACGCCCTCCGCGGATCGGGGCGGTCGAGCACCGGAGACCGCTCGCAGGGCCGGCTCCGGACCGCCCTCGTGGTGTCCCAGGTCGCCCTCGCCTTCGTCCTGCTGTCCAGCGCCGGCGTCCTGCTCGCGAGCTTCCGCGCCATGGCCGACACTCCGTTGGGCGTGTCACCCGACAGCGTATTGGCTTTCCGGGTGTACCTCCCCGACGTCCGGTACGATTCAATGGCCCGGGCGGCCTTCCACGCGACTCTGGATGCCCGCATCGAGGCGCTCCCCGGCGTGAAGGCGGCCGGGGCCGTGTCCTGGCTCCCCGCCACCGGGACCTACCACAGTTGGTGGGCGCAAGCCGGCACGGGGCCGCTGGCGGGTCAGAACGGTACCGGCGCCGACAACCGGGTGGTCACCCCCGACTACTTCCGGGCCCTGGGCATTCCTCTCCTCGCGGGGCGTGAGTTCAACGCGGGAGACACGCCGGGAGCTCAGAGCCGGATGATCATCAACAAGGGGCTGGCCGACCGGCTCTTTCCCGGCGTCGACCCCGTGGGACAGCAGGTGAATGGGAGTACCGTCATCGGTGTGGTGGGCGACGTCGCGGCGACGGTCGAGGGAAGCGAGCCCTTCTACATGTATCGCGCCCACAGCCAGTTCGCCGGCAACCGGAACTGGGCGCTCTTCGAAGTCGTGGCGACGCGCGGTGCTCCGCCCGCGAGCCTGGTGCCGGCGCTCCGGGGCCTGCTCGCGAACCTGGATCCCCTGCTGGTGCTCGATCGCCCCTCGCCCCTGGTGGACGTCATCGGTCGAGGCACGGCCCAGCGGAAGTTCACCCTCGTGACGCTGCTGGCGTTCGCCGGGACGGCGCTCGGCCTGGCCGCGCTGGGCGTGTTCGGCGTCCTCGCCTACGCGGTCAGACTGCGGAACCGGGAATTCGGGATCAGGCTGGCGCTCGGGGCCAGCCCGGGAACCGTGATTTCCGGAGTCCTGCGGCAGGGCGGTCTGGTGGTGGCCTGGGGAATCGGCGTTGGGTTGGTAGGATCAGTCCTGGTGTCCAAGGCGGTCGGAGCCCTGGTCTTTCACGTGAGCCCCTTGGACCCCCGCGTCCTTGCCGTCGCCGCCGTCACTCTGGCGCTCTTCGGGACGGGGGCGGCGTACCTCCCGGCGCGGCGGGCCGCGGCTTCGGACCCGCGCAGCGTGCTGGCGGGCGACTAGAGGATGTAGCGCCTCAGGTCTTCGTCGTCCACGATCTTGAGAAGCCGTTCTTTTACCGCCTCGGCGTCGAAGACGATTTTCTTGATCGGGTAGTCGGGCAGCTCGAACAGCACCTCTTCGAGCAGGGTGGTGAGGACGGTGTGGAGCCGGCGGGCGCCGATGTTCTCCATCCGCTCGTTGACCCGGGCCGCGATCCGCGCGATTTCCGCCACCCCGTCCGCCGTGAACTCCAACGTGGCTCCCTCCACGGCGCACAGCGCGGCGTACTGCTTGGTGAGCGCGTTCTCGGGCTCCGTCATGATGCGGACGAAGTCCGCCTCCGTGAGGGGCGTCAGCTCGACCCGCACCGGGAACCGGCCCTGCAGCTCGGGGATCAGGTCCGACGGCTTGGAGACGTGGAACGCGCCCGCCGCGATGAACAGGATGTGGTCGGTGCGGACGAAGCCGTAGCGGGTCTGCACCGTCGATCCTTCCACGATGGGCAGGAGATCCCGCTGCACGCCTTCGCGGGACACGTCCGGCCCCATGGTGTTCCGCTCACCCGCGATCTTGTCGATCTCGTCGATGAAGATCAGGCCGTGGTTCTCCACCCGGTCCAGCGCCTCGTTCACCACGTCGTCCATGTCGACCAGCTTCTTCAGCTCTTCGTCGATCAGGACCCGGCGCGCCTCGTGGATGTGCACGGTGCGCCGCTTCTTCCGCTTGGGGATGAGATCCTGGAGCATCTCCGTGAAATTGACGTCGGTGCCCTCCATCCCCTGCGGCGGCTGCATCATGTCGATGGACGGATAATTCTGCTGCTGGACCTCGATCTCGACGTCCCGCTCCTCCAGCGTCCCTTCCTTGAGCTGCTGCCGGAGCTTCTCGCGGGTGCGGCGGCGGCGCTCTTCGCCTTCGGCGCTGGCCGGAGCCGTCTTGGGCGTGACATCTCCCTTGGACGACACCACGAACAGCGGCCGCGGGTCCGTGCCGGTGGGCGCGGACGGAGTCGGGGCCACCGCCGGCTCCACCGGCGGCAGGAGCAGGTCGAGCAACCGCTCCTCGGCCCGCTGCTCAGCCACGGGATAGACCTCGTCCTCGCGCTCGGTGCGGACCATGTTGATCGACGCGTCCACCAGCTCGCGGACCATGGACTCCACGTCCCGGCCCACGTACCCCACCTCGGTGAACTTCGACGCCTCGACCTTGAGGAAGGGCGCGCCGGCCAGACGCGCGAGCCGCCGGGCGATCTCGGTTTTCCCGACGCCCGTGGGCCCGATCATGATGATGTTGTTGGGGAGGATCTCGTCCCGGATGTCTTCGGGCGCCTGTGCGCGGCGCCAGCGGTTGCGGATGGCGATGGCCACCGCCTTCTTGGCCGCCCCCTGCCCCACGATGTACCGGTCCAGCTCCGCCACGATCTTCTTGGGCGGCAGCTCCTCGAGCCACGGAAGCGTGTCCACTTCCGGGACGGCCCCGGTGGGCCCGGACAGCCCCGGCGGGGGGGGAGTGCGATCGGGATCGGCCATCAGAGCTCGAGCACCGTGAGATGGGTGTTGGTGTAGATGCAGATGTCGGCCGCGATGTGGAGGGCCCGCTCGACAATTTCCCGGGAAGGCATGGACGTCCCCGCCAGGAGCGCGCGGGCGGCAGCCAGGGCGTAGGGACCGCCCGAGCCGATGGCCAGCACGCCATCGTCAGGCTCGATCAGCTCGCCCGACCCCGACAGCACGAAGCCGTCATCCTTGTCGGCCACCACCAGGAGTGCCTCGAGGCGCCGGAGGACGCGGTCCGACCGCCAGTCCTTGGCCAGCTCCACCGCGGCGCGGGAGAGGTTGCCCGGATAGCGCTCGAGCTTTTCTTCGAACTTTTCGAACAGGGTGAAGGAGTCGGCGGCGGAGCCCGCGAATCCGGCCAGGATCTTCCCGCCCTTCAGGGCCCGCACCTTCACGGCGTTGCCCTTCATTACTGTGTCCCCGACCGTGACCTGGCCGTCGCCGCCCATGGCGACGCGGCCGTCCCGGCGGACGCAGAGAATGGTGGTGCTGGAGATGGTCGGCAATGACACGTGCTATGTCCTCTAGGCCCGGGGGTGGGCCTGGTGATAGACCTTCTTGAGTCGCTCGACGGACGTATGAGTATACACCTGCGTGGTGGAGAGCGAGGCGTGGCCCAGAAGCTCCTGCACGGCCCGTAGATCCGCGCCTGCATCCAGGAGATGCGTGGCGAACGTGTGACGCAGCGAGTGCACGTGCAGGTCCCGGCCCCGCGCCAGCTCCCCCAGCAAGCTCTTCATCGCCAGCTGAACTCCGCGGGAGGTGATCCGGTTCCCGCGCTGATTCAGGAAGAACGCCCGCGCGTCCCCGCGGTTCAAGCTCAGCCGCGATTCCCGGTGCCCGGCGTAGGTCCGCAGCGCCGCCACCGCGTGGCGTCCCACGGGCACGATCCGCTCCTTTTTTCCCTTGCCCCGCACCTTCACTTGGTCCGACACGAGATCCAGGTCCTGTGTTGAGCCCCGCCAGCTCGGACAGCCGTATGCCGGTGGAGTAGAACAGCTCGAGCATGGCCAGGTCCCGGATGTCGCCGAATCCCCCTTCCGCCGCCCGCCGCTCGGCCTCGGCGAAGAGCAGCTCCACCTCGGTGCGGTCCAGATGGGCGGGAAGGGTGCGTCCCCGCTTGGGCGTGCGCGCGGCCTTGGCGGGATTGACGTCCACGCGCTCGGTGATGCTCAAGTACCCATAGAACGTCCGCAGCGCCGAGAGGGCGCGCGCGGCCGACGCGCGCGCGGCCTTGCGGCTTTCGAACTCGCCCAGGAATCCGCGGATGGCCAGCCGGTCCACGCCTCCCCAGGTCCACGGCGCGCCGTAGAACTGGTCCGCGAAATCCGCGAACGCGGTCACGTCCCGCACGTAGGCCTTTACCGTGTGCGGCGAGTCGTTGCGTTCTTTGTCCAGGAAGTCCCGGAACCGTTCGATTTCCGGTCTCACGCGGCGAAAGCCTTCATGTCCGCCAGGGCACGCTCGGCCAGCTGGAGTTTTTTCTTCGCCTTGTCCCGCGGAGGCGACGCCAGGGGCTCGAGCAGTCCGAAGTTCGCGTTCATCGGCTGGAAATGCGCCGGGTCCGCCTCGCGGAGATACCGGTAGAGGGCGCCGCACATGGTGGTCGGCGGCGGGATCAGTGGTGCCTCGCCGGCCAGGATGCGCGCGAGGTTGATCCCGGCCAGGATCCCCGTGGCCGAGGACTCCGTGTATCCCTCGACGCCGGTCAGCTGGCCCGCGAAGAGCAGGGCCTGGTCATCCCGGGCCGAGAGGTGCGGCGTGAGGGAGGCCGGCGCGTTGAGGTAGGCGTTCCGGTGAATGGACCCGTAGCGCAGGAACTCGGCGGCGCCGAGCCCCGGGACCATCCGGAAGACGCGCTGTTGCTCGCCCTTCCGGAGGCGGGTCTGGAAGCCCACCAGGTTCCACATCTGCCCCGCCCGGTCCTCCTGGCGCAGCTGCAGCACCGCAAAGGCCTGGCCGCCGGTGCGGGGGTCGGTGAGTCCTACCGGCTTCATGGGCCCGAAGCGCAGCACGTCCCGGCCGCGCGCCGCCATCTCCTCCACCGGCAGGCAGCCTTCGAAATACTGCACCTGGTCGAACTCGTGATTCGGCGCGTACTGGTCCCCTTCCCGGAGCGCCGCCACGAACGCGTCGTACTCGACTTCGGTGAAGGGCGCGTTCAGGTAGTCGTCTCCGCCGCCTTTTCCGTACCGGGAGGCACGGAAGAGCCGCGTGTGCCCGGTGTGATCGAGGGACTCGGTCGAGACGATGGGCGCGATGGCGTCGAAGAAGGCGAGCGCTTTGGCGCCCAGTCGCGCCGCGATCGCGGCGCTGAGCGCGTCCGAGGTGAGAGGCCCGGTGGCGATGATGGCGGGGGTGGGCAGGTCCATCACTTCGTCCCGGACGACGGTGATGTTCGGGTGGCCGGCGATGCGCTCCTGGACGGCTCCCGCGAAGGCCGCGCGATCAACCGCGAGCGCGGCCCCGCCCGGCACCCGCGCGGCGTCGGCCGCCTGGAGAATGACGCTCCCCAGGAGGCGCATCTCGGCCTTGAGGAGGCCGTGGGCGTTGACGGTTTCGACCGACTTGAAGGAGTTGCTGCAGACCAGCTCGGCCAGGGAATCGGTCTGGTGGGCGGGCGTGCCGCGCACCGGGCGCATTTCGTGGAGGGTGACCCACACTCCACGTTCGGCCAGGGCCCAGGCGGCTTCGCACCCGGCCAGGCCTCCGCCTACGACGGTGGCGCTCAGCCCGCTACCGGCTCCGGCGTGGCCGCTTCGTCCACCATCATCTCGTGTCCGCACTTCAGGCACTTGCGGGAAACCCCCATCGTTTTGGTCCGCTTCTCTTCCATTCCCAGGTAGCCGCACGACGGGCAATTCACCGCCACCGGCTTGTTCCAGACCGAGAAATCGCAGTCGGGATACCGCAGGCACCCGTAGAAGTTGCGCCCCTTCTTGGTCCGCCGCTCGGCCAGGTCGCCCACCTCGCACTTGGGGCACTTGATGCCCAGCGGCACGGGTCGGGTGTGGGTGCACTTGGGATACCGGGTGCAGGCGAGGAACTCCCCGAAGCGCCCCGTCTTGATGACCATGGGCGCGCCGCACTCCTTGCAGATCTCGTCCGTGGGCTTGTCGGGAATCTTCTCTCGGCCGATGGGCTTCGAGAACTTGCACTCGGCCGGGTACTTGGCGCACGCGATGTACGGCCCGAACCGGCCGCTCCGCACTTCCAGCGGGGAGCCGCAGGTGGGACAGCGCTCGAGGTGCAGGTTGTGGAGGTCGTGGACGTCGTTGATGATCCGGGGAACGTCCACCGCCGCCAGCTGACCCGCGAAGGGCGCCCAGAAATCGCCGAGCACCTGCTGCCAGGGCATATCGCCCTCTTCCACCTTGTCCAGCTCGGTCTCCATCTGCGCCGTGAAGCCCACCTGGAAGGTGTCGGGGAAACAGCGCTGCATCACCTTCCACACCTTTTCGCCCAGCGGCGTGGGGGAGAAGCGCCGTTCCTTCATGGTGGCGTACCAGCGCGCCTGGAGCGTCGAGATGATGGCCGCGTAGGTCGACGGGCGGCCGATCCCCTGCTCTTCGAGCGTCTTCACCAAGGACGCCTGGCTGAACCGGGGCGGCGGCTCGGTGAAGTGCTGCGTGGGCGTGATGCCCTTCAGCGTGGGCCGGTCGCCGGCGGCGAGAGGCGGAATGGGGCCGAAGTCGTCCCCGCTCTTGGCCTCCTCGGCCTCGTGACCTTCGCGGAAGAGCACGCGGTAGCCGTCGAAGAGCACCACGGACCCGGTGGACCGGAACAGGAAGCGGCCCAGGTCGAAGTCCACGGTGGTGAGCTCGTAGACCTCGGGCGTCATCTGGGAGGCCACGAAACGCTTCCAGATGAGCTGGTAGAGCTTGAACAGGTCCGACTCGAGGTACTGCTTCACAGCCTCGGGACGGCGGCTCACCTCGGTGGGCCGGATGGCTTCGTGCGCGTCCTGCACCCGCCCGGCCCCGCCGCGCTTGCCGGCGTGGACGTTGGGGGTGTCGGGGAGGTAGCGCTTGTCGTAGTTGGCCTGGATGAACTCGCGGGCCTGGACGATGGCCGAGTCCGCCACGCGCACCGAGTCGGTGCGCATGTAGGTGATGAGGCCCACCGGGCCTTCGCCCACGTCCACGCCTTCGTACAGTCCCTGCGCGGCCCGCATGGTGCGCTTGGCCGAGAAGCCGAGCTGTTTGGCGGCCTCCTGCTGCAGGGTGCTGGTAATGAAGGGGGCGGGCGGATTCCGGCGGCGTTCTTTCCGGGTGACGTCCGTGACCACGAAGGGCAGCTTCGCGGCCTCGTCCACGATCCCCTGCGCCGTCGCCTGGTCTTTGATGTCGGGCTTGGCGCCGTCGAGCTTGTGGAGCCGGGCCTGGAACGCCTGGCCGTCCTTCTCGAGGTCGGCCTCGATGGTCCAGTACTCCTGGGGCACGAACTTCCGGATTTCGTCTTCGCGCTCGCAGATCAACCGGAGCGCCACCGTCTGCACGCGGCCCGCGGAGAGCCCGGTCTTGATGCTCTTCCAGAGCAGCGGCGAGGCCTTGTAGCCCACCAGCCGGTCCAGAATCCGGCGGGCCTGCTGGGCGTCGACTTTTTTCTGGTCGATGTCGAGCGGGTGGGCGAGGGCCAGCTTGACGGCGTCCTTGGTGATCTCGTGGAAGAGGACGCGGTGGACCGTGCGGCCCTTTCCCAACTGTCCGGCCACGTGCCAGGCGATGGCTTCGCCTTCGCGGTCGGGGTCGGTCGCGATCAGGACCTCGGAGGCGGACCGCGCGGCCTTCTTGATCTCGGCCAGGGTCTTCGCCTTCTCCTTGATGGTCACGTACTCGGGGGTGAATCCGTTGTCCACGTCCACGCCGAGCTTGCGCCGCGGGAGGTCCCGCAGGTGGCCTATCGTGGCCTTCACCGTGTAGCCCCGGCCCAGATACTTCCCGATGGTCTTGGCTTTGGTGGGAGACTCGACGATCACCAGCTTGCCCTTGCCGTTGGCTGAGGGCCCGGCCTCCATCACTTCGACGGGGGCAGCCACGACACGCCTCTTCGCCGCGGGCTTCTTCGCCGCAGGCTTCTTCTTGGCCTTCACGACCTTCTTCTTAGCAGCCACCGATCAACCTTTCGTCAAGGCGCTGGGGTTGGCATGTTCACCACCCCGCCCCGGTCCGCGCAAGTGAGATCACGTCCTGCACCACCTGCGCCGCCGTCTTCTTGTCCGTCTCAACCTTCGCGTCCGCTTGGAGATACGCGGGCTCGCGTTCCTTCAAGAGTGCCCGCATCCGCTCCACGGGATCCTCTCCCATTAACAACGGGCGGGTTCCCTCGGGGGTCGCGCGGTCGGAGGCGGTCTCGGGCCGCGTCTTGAGATACACCACAAACGCGGCGGCCTTCGCTCCGGCAATGGCGCCGGGCTGGGCGGCCCAGCCGCCGCCGGGCGCGACCACCGCGGGCACCTGCTTCAACGCGTTTTCTATCTCCTGTTGTTCCATGGTGCGGAACGCGGGTTCGCCTTTCTCCGCGAAAATCATGGTGATAGGCTTGCCTTCCTTGCGTGCCAGGATGGCGTCCACGTCCACAAAACCGGCCTGCAGCTGTTCCGCCAGCAGGCGCCCCACGGTGGTCTTGCCCGACCCCGGCAGCCCCACCAGCACGATGTGCTTCTTCATGAGCGAGTCCCCCCCCGTCCGGACGCGCGCGCCGCGACCCGCGCGGCGTAGCCTTCCCAGTTGCGGCGCATTTCGCTGAGCGCGTCGCCGCCGAACTTCTCGCGCATCGCGTGCGCCAGCACCAGCGCCACCATCGCCTCGGCGATCACGCCCATCGCGGGCACCGCGGTCACGTCGGACCGCTCCGACTGCGCCTGCGCGGTATTTCCGGTCTTGAGATCCACCGTCGCCAGCGGCTTCATCAGGGTCGAGATGGGCTTCATCGCCACCCGCACCGTCAGCGGCTCGCCGGTGGTCATGCCGCCTTCGGTCCCCCCGGCCCGGTTGCTGCCCCGCGAGAGTCCCGGCAGGATTTCGTCGTGCACTTCCGACCCCTTCCGCCGCGCCGCCTCGAATCCCATCCCCAGCTCCACGCCCTTCACGGCCGGGATGGACATCAGGGCCTGCGCCAGGCGCCCGTCCAGCTTGGTGTCCCAGGAGACGTGGGAGCCCAGTCCCACGGGCACTCCGCGGGCCACGACCTCCACGATGCCCCCCAGCGTGTCTCCCGCGGCCTTGGCGGCGTCGATCCGGGCGATCATCTCCCGCTCAGCGTCCGGGTCCAGGCACCGTACCAGTGAGGCGTCGGCAGCGGCATTGAGAGGGGCGGGGAGAGCGCCGGCGGGCGTCTTGGCTACCACGCCGCCCAGCTCCGCCACGTAGCTCCCGATTTCCACGCCGAACTGCTCCAGCAGCACCTTGCACACGGCTCCGCACGCCACCCGGGCCACGGTTTCCCGCGCGCTGGCGCGCTCCAGAATGTCCCGCGCGTCGGTCCGGTCGAACTTGATCACGCCCACCAGGTCCGCGTGGCCGGGGCGGGGCCGGGTCACCTGGCGGCGGCGCTCTTCGCCCGGGGCATCGGCCTCGGGAGCCATCACGTCCTTCCAGTGCTCCCAGTCGCGGTTCCAGATCAGCATCGCGATGGGGGAGCCCAGGGTCTCACCGGCGCGGACGCCGGCCAGCCATTCGATGTGATCGGACTCGATCTTCATCCGGGCGCCCCGCCCGTAGCCGCCCATCCGCCGTTTGAGCTCCACGTCCACCTGCGCGGCGCTCACTGGGAGCCCCGCGGGGATGCCTTCCAGCACCGCGACCAGTCCCCGGCCGTGGCTCTCGCCGGCGGTGGTGAAGCGGAGACTCACGTGACCTCCGGCGCCTATAACGCGCGAGCCCGACGCAGTGTCGGGCTCGCGACCCAGGAGCGTCGAATCACCGAAACGTTCGCCTCATCGGCGCAATGACTGCTGCACCGGCAGGGGGTTGGCGATCACCGGGATGCCCACCATCACGAGGCCGCGGGCCGTGATGCCGAACAGGAGCTGGTTGCCCGAAAGGTCCTTGGCCACGCGCAGCGGCCCGATGATCGGGTCGCGGAGCGGGATGGCGCCGATCTGGGTGCCGTGGAACGTGTCGAACACCGAGATGGTGCCGTCCGGCTGCGCCGCGAAGATCACGCGGTCGTTCTGGTTGCCCGCCCCGCCGCACGGCGGGCAGGATCCGAACGGCGAGAACGTGTGGTTGTAGTTCATGTCCATCCCGGAGGCGCCCGTCGCCGCCGGCGCGGTGACCGCGAGGCGGAGGTTGGCGTCCAGGAAATAGATCGAGTCGGCGCGGACCGCGTTGGTCAGGCCGTTGAAGTTGGTCGCGATGGACGAGATCCGGACGCCGGTGTTGCTGATGAAATCCGAAACCTGGAAGGCCGGGCTCATGCCCAGGTCGATGTCGTCCTCCCCCGCGTCGGCCGGACCGGCGGCTCCCACCGGGGACGTGAAGCAGGAGTTCGCGTTCTTCGTCAGCGAGCCATGGCTGTTGTAGCTCATCACCCGGGCGAAGGAGGCGCTGATGTTCCCGCCCTCCCCCATGAACGCGTGGGCGAAGTTCCCCGAGTTCCGGACGAAGGTGGAGTCCCCCAGTCCGAAGTTCTCGAAGTCGAGCGTGACCCCGGCGCAGGCCGTGAGGACCACGGAGCTGGTGTTGCCCCGAATCTCCTCGAGGCGGAGCGTGTCGGCCGTCGCCCCGACGAGCTGGCTGCCGATTTCCCAGAACAGGTGGCCGAATTGCCCGGCCGGGTTCTGGGTCATGGCCTCCATGCGGAGCGTGCCTCTGCCGGAGAAGGGCGGCGAGCTCGATTGCGTGGGGGTGGTCGAGTAGATGGCGTACACCTGGTCCGGAGCGCACGCGGCGGTGCCGGCTGTACGGCAAACCGCGCCGACATACTGGGGCCGGTCCGAGATATCGTAGTAGGTGATGACGGCCGTGTACACGCCACCCGCGTTGATGATCTGATACTTCTCGATGGCGAAGTTCGGCAGGGCCTGCCGCCAGGACAGGCTGCGCACGGCGGGCCGCACGTCGAGGACGGACAATTCGGTCCCGCCGGTGTTGGCGACGATCACGCTGTCCTGGTAGTGGCCCAGGGTGTCCACGGGCCACAGCGCGATGCCCACGGGCTGCGGGCCCGCGGTGGGAATGCCCGCCGCCACGAAGGTGCTGTTCGCCACCTGGAAGATCTCGAGGCGCGACAACGCGGTGTTGGTGAGATACACCTCGTTGGTGTTGGCGTTGAAGATGGCGTCGCCGATGGTCCCGCCGGCCGGCAGCGGGAAGGTCCGGCCCGCCACGAGCGTGATGGTATCGGCCCGCGAGGCGCCCGGGGGGCTGGGCACGGTGAAGACCGCGCCGGTGAAGCCGCGATTATGGGCCGTGGCGCCGTCGATGGCGAAGGCCTGGACCACCACCTGCACCGGGAAGACCGTGATGCCCGTCAGCTTCAGGGACAGCGTGACCCGCTGGTCGGTGGTGGTGCCCGCGAAGTTGACCGAGTCTCCCCCGATGGGGGCGCCGAGCAGGTCGGTGACCATGAAGCCGACGCGCGTGATGCCGCTGGGGTCGGTAGCGTGAATGACGATGCTGTCCGCGGCCTCGGCGCGCAGCGCCACGGTCTGCGCGACTTCGGGGGGCGTGTTGTCGGTGGCGGTGGACTGGATGCTCACGGTCACCGCGATACTGACCGCCCGGCGTCCCGTGGAGTCCACGGCGAAGCCCACGACCGTGAAGGTGCCGGTGGTGCCCGTCACGAGGACCGAGTCCGAGAACACCGTGGAGTCGGGGAACGGCGGGGAGCCGGTGGAGATGGAGTCCGCCGTCGTCGCGGTCTGCCCGGCGACGCCGCCGATGGTCCAGCCCAGGCGCCGGATGCCGCCCGCCTGCTGCACGCCCTTGACCTGAATCGGGATGTACTTGCCGCTGCCCGCCACGGCGCCCGGCGTGGGCGCGAGGAGGAAGGCCGCGAGCGCCTGCTTGTTGGACAGGAAGATGGTGATGGTGTCGGGCTTGGAGCGGTTGCCCGCCCCGTCCCGCGCGGTGCCCACGATCAGGATCTGCCCGCCGGCGCCGGCCAGCTGGGCCGGGGTCAGGCTGAAGACGTAGCTCACCGACTTGGCGCCGCCGGCAAACCCGGTGTCGCGCTGGGCGATGAACCCGATGCTGAAGGTCAGATCGACGCTGTCGACGGCGATGTTGTCCGTGGCGGTCACGTTGAAGCTGAGGCCGCTCGAAATGGTCTGGCTGTCGACCTTGGGGGTCACCTTGTTCGGCGTGGTCAGGATGAGTCGCGGCGCGATGTTGTCGCGCGAGATCCCCCCGGTATTGACCGCGGTCTCGCACCCTCCGAGGGCCGCCGCGCCGAGCGCCACGGCCGCAATGAGCCGCACGTTCCGTCCTGCCCGCATACGAACCCCCGCCTCAGTTCCCGGCGCTGGTAGTCGCCAGGTCGTCGATGATGTGCGGCGTGATCAGGATCAGCAGATCGCGCCGTTCTTCCTGCTGCTGCGTGAACCCGAACAGCCGGCCCAAAATGGGCAGGTCCACAAGGAAGGGGATTCCTGATTTGCTTACCGTGACGTTGGTCACCGTAAGGCCGCCAATAACGGCCGTTTCACCGTCCGAGACCAGGATCTGATTGTCAGCCTGTTGCGTTTGGAACGTGAAACCGATGTCCACCGGGGCGGTCTTCACGCTCGAATTCTCGGCGTGGACCTCCATCAGAATCTGCCGGTTGGCCGTCACGTGCGGCGTCACCCGGAGGTCGATGCCGGTCTGCCGGAATGAAACGGTGGCGCGGGGCACGGTGCTTCCGGTCCCCCCGCCGATGGAACCCGCGTCGATGGTCCGCAGGGGCACCAGGTCGCCGACCAGCACTTCCGCGGTATGGTTGTCGGACGTCACCACGGACGGCTCGGCCTGGAGATCGGCGAGCTCGACGGTCTGCAGCGCCTGCACGAACGACGTGAGGTTGAAGTTCCCCACCGCGGTCGAGAAGATCAGCTGCAGGGCCGGATTGATGACTTCCTGGCCCGCGTTGCCGAGCGCCGAGAGGGCGTTGCCGCCGAGGTCGACGACGGTCTGATCGGCCGGCAGGGTTCCCGTGGCGATCACGGCGTCGGGGACGCCGTCGCCGTTGGTGTCGATGGGCTTGAGCGTGGACGGATCGGCGCGCTGCACCAGCGTGTTGAAGAACTGGC
>DATMOQ010000310.1:0-4120 GCA_035568195.1 Gemmatimonadales bacterium | reverse complement strand
CGAGCAGGATGTGGCGCTCCTGTTACCGGCGGGGGTCACGGCCGAGGCGGTGGAGGGGGTGATCCGGCGGAGCGCGGGGTCACTCCTGGCGAGTCTATCGCTCTTTGACGAGTACCGGGGCAAGGAGCTGCCGGCTGGCTCGCGGAGCGTGGCGTGGCACTGTGTCTTCCGGGACCCGGCGCGGACGCTCCGGGCGGAAGAGGCGGACAAGAGCTTGCACGCGGCGTTGGCCGCGCTGGAGGGGGAACTTGGGGTCAAGCGGAGAACGACTTGATGCACTAGCGCTCGATCACCTCGAGGGCACCATCCGCCATGTGGCGGAGGAGCTCGCGGGGTGGCGGGCGCGCGCGCTCAAGTCGGAAGCCGAGGCCCGGCATGGGCCCGCGGCGGCCGCGCCCGCACCGACCGGTCCCGGGTTGACCCTGGCCCGTCCCGATCCGGAGCTTCGGACGCGGATGGCGGAGATGGAGGCGGAGAATCGCGCGCTGCGGCAGCGGGTGGAGGCGACCCGGGCCCGGCTGCACGATCTCTTGACCCGCCTGTCGTTCCTGGAAGAGCAGGGCCGCGAGACCGCGGGCGGCGCGACCGGCACCGGGGGCGCGGCGCGATGAGCGTGAAGAAGAATTCGGTCAAGGTGATGATCGGGGGCGAGGAGTACACGGTGCGCTCCGATCTCACGCCGGAGTATACGCGTGAGGTGGCGGGGTACCTCGATTCGGCGTTGAAGAAGGTGCTGGCGCAGGGCGGGCTGGTGGAGACGCACAAGGCGGCGATCCTGGCGGCCCTGGACATTACGAACGAATTGTTCCAAGCTCGAAAGGGCGAGCGCGAAGTGGCGGCACGGCTCGCGGCGCTCTCGGACGATCTGGAGAAGCTGCTGCCGCCCCAGAAAAGAGCTGTCAGCCGTTAGCGGTCAGCCATTAGCTGACCGCTCCCCGAGTAGGTGGTTGTTTGCTGACGGCTGATAGCTGAAGGCTGATTGCTCCCAAACAATCACGGTGCTCCCCCGGAGCATCGTTGCTGGAGATAGATCAAATGAACGGCTGGCTAAGCATTCTCGTAGCCGTGCTCGGCGGCGCAGTGGCCGCGGGCGCGGCTTTTTACGTCATCGGCCGTCGCCTGGAGCGGCGGATGGGCGCCTTCACCCTCTCGACCTCCGAGCGCGAACACGTGCGGCAGCTGGACGAGGCGCGCCAGGCGCGGACCCTCGAAGTGAAAGAAGAGCTTCTGCGGGCCCGCGAGGGGCTGGAGCGGGAGCTGATGGGCCGGCGCCAGGAAGTGGAGCGGCGCCAGCAGACCCTGGACCAGAAGGTCACCGACCTCGAGAACCGCAACCGCAGCTTGGGGCGTACCGAAGAGGCGCTCAAGGAGCGCGAGCGCGGGATCGCCAATCTGGAAATGGAAGGGCGGGCGCGCCTCGAGCGGGTCGCCGGCCTCTCGGCGGCGGACGCCAAGCAGGAGCTGATCCGCGGCCTGGAAGACGAAGCCCGCGGCGACGCCGCGGCCCTGGTACGGGACATCAAGGAGCAGGCCCGGAAGAACGCCGACCGCGAGGCCCGCAAGATCATCGCGATTGCCATCCAGCGCATCGCCGCGGAGCAGACCGCGGAATCCACGGTGGCCGCGGTCCCCTTGCCCTCGGACGAAATGAAGGGCCGCATCATCGGCCGCGAAGGCCGGAACATCCGGGCCTTCGAGACCGCCACCGGTGTGGACGTGATCATCGACGACACGCCCGACACCGTGGTGGTCTCCTGCTTCGATCCGGTCCGCCGCGCCGTGGGGCGCGTGGCGCTCGAGCGCCTGATCGCGGACGGGCGCATCCACCCGGGCCGCATCGAAGAAGTGGTGGCGAAGGCGCGGGAAGAGATCGAAGCCGGCATTATCGAGGCCGGTGAGCAGGCGGCGTATGAGACCGGGATTCACGGCCTGCACGCCGAGCTGGTCAAGCTCATTGGACGGATGAAGTACCGGACCTCGTACGGCCAGAACATCCTCGAGCATTCGAAGGAAGTGGCCTGGCTGGCCGGGATGATGGCGAGCGAGCTGAAGCTCGACGTCCACCTGGCCAAGCGGGGCGCGCTCCTGCACGACATAGGGAAAGTGCTGACGCACGAGCACGAAGGCACGCATGTGCAGCTGGGGGTGGAGGTCGCCACGAAGTACGGCGAGCACCCGGTGGTGATCAACTGCATCGCCGCCCACCACGACGATGTGCCGCATGAATCCGCCATCAGCGTCATCGTCCAGGCCGCCGACGCCATCTCCGGGTCCCGCCCCGGCGCTCGACGGGAGGCCTTCGAGACCTACGTCAAACGGCTGGGCCAGCTCGAGGAGATCGCCGGATCGTACAAGGGCGTGGAACGGGTGTTCGCCATCCAGGCGGGCCGCGAGGTGCGCGTGGTGGTCACGCCCAACGCCGTGGACGACCAGGCGGCCATCCGGCTGTCACAGGACATCGCGCGGAAGATCGAGAGCGAAGTGCAATATCCGGGACAGATCCGGGTCGTGGTGGTGCGGGAGACGCGGGCGGTGGACGTTGCGAAGTAAGGAGGCTGAGGCGTGGAAGCGCAGTTGATCGACGGGACGGCGATCGGGAAGACGATGCGCGGCGAGCTCGCGGGAGAAATCGCGGCTATGACCAGGAAGGGCGTGCAGCCCGGGCTGGCCGTGGTGCTGGTCGGGGAGAACCCCGCCTCACAGGTCTACGTGAGAATGAAGGGGAAGGCCTGCGAGGAGGCGGGCATGCATTCCGAGACTATCCGCCTCTCGGCCGAGACCTCCGAGGCCGAGCTGCTCGCGGTGGTGGATCGTCTGAACGCCGACCCCAAGATCCACGGCATGCTGGTCCAGCTGCCCCTGCCCAAGCACATCAACTCTGAGCGCGTCCTCCTGCGCATCGATCCCGCCAAAGATGTGGACGGCTTTCACCCCGTGAACGTGGGCAAGGTGTCCATCGGCGATCCCACCGGATTCCGGCCGGCCACTCCGTACGGCGTCCAGCAGCTCCTGCTGCGGACCAAGGTCGAGACCAGGGGCGCGCACGCGGTGATCGTGGGACGGTCGAACATTGTCGGCCGTCCCATGGCGGCGCTGCTGCTCCAGAATGGCCCCGGCGGGAACGCCACCGTGACGGTCTGTCACTCGAACACGCGCGACATCGGCTCGATCACGCGGCAGGCCGACATCCTCATCGTGGCGATGGGCAAGCCGGAGTTCGTCACCGGCGAGATGGTGAAGCCCGGCGCCGTGGTTATCGACGTCGGCGTGAACCGCGTGGAGGACGCGGCCACCAAGAGTGGCTATCGCCTGGTAGGTGACGTGCAGTTTGCCGAAGCCCGCAAAGTCGCGTCCGCCATCACGCCCGTTCCCGGCGGCGTGGGACCCATGACCATCACGATGCTCCTCTACAACACCGTGCAGGCCGCCCGGCAGTGGACCGCCCGCTAGACATGTTCGGGGCCCTGGCGCCGGAAGGCGCCTGGAGCGTGTCGGCCGTGAACCGGCGGGCCAAGGCGGCCGTGGAAGGAACCCTCGAGCCGATGTGGGTCGAGGGCGACATGACGGGCCTCAAGGACTTCGGGGGCAACCTCTACTTTTCTTTGCGGGACAGCCAGGCCCAGCTCCGGTGCGTGATGTTCCGGGATGACGCCCGTCGCCTCCCTGCAATGCCCACCGAAGGCATGAAGGTCTACGCCTTCGGCCGCGCCACCGTCTACGAAAAGCGCGGCGAGTTCCAGCTCAACGTCGCGAAGCTGATGTCCACGGAGGCAGGTGGCCTTTTCCGGATCGCCTTCGAGAAGGCCCGGGCCGCGCTCGCGAAGGATGGCATCCTCGACCGCCCCCGGAAGCCGCTGCCGCTCTATCCGCGGTGGATCGCCGTGGTCACGAGCGTGGACGGCGCGGCGCTGCGGGATATCATGGCGGTGGCCGGAGAGCGCTGGCCGGTGGCGCAGATCGCCGTGATCGACACCCGGGTGCAGGGCGAAGGCGCGGTGGACGAGGTGATCCGCGCGTTGCGCACCATCACCAGGCTCACCAAAGTCGACGTCGCCATCGTGGGGCGTGGCGGCGGCTCTAAGGAAGACCTGCAGGTCTTCAATGAAGAGCGCGTGGCCCG